>JBOHOM010000207.1:0-3942 GCA_050731075.1 Nitrospiraceae bacterium | reverse complement strand
GCTCGTCCGACAGCTTGCCCCGCTCGCGGAGCTGCGAGAGCACGACGTTGCGCCGTTGGATGGCCTGGCTCGGGCTCTTGACCGGCGAATAGGTGTTCGGTCCCTTGACCATGCCCGCAATCAGCGCCGTCTCCGCGATGGTCAAGTCCTGCACGGATTTCCCGAAGTAGCGGCGCGCGGCTTCCCCGATCCCATAGATCGAGATGGAGCCGGCCTGGCCGAGATAAATTTCGTTCAGATAGGATTCCAATATTTCATCCTTTCGATACATGGCCTCCAGCACCAGCGCCGCCACCGACTCCTTGAACTTTCTGGTGAAGGTTCGCTGCGGGGAATAAAAGAGGTTCTTGGCCAATTGCTGCGTGATCGTGCTGCCCCCTTGCGTCACCCCGCCCTTGACGACGTTGGCCCAGACCGCCCGCGCCACCGCGATCGGATCGATGCCGGGATGCTCGTAGAACCGGCGATCCTCGACGGTCAGGATCGTCTCGATGACCTGCGGGGGGATGGAGGCCAACGGCAGCCATTCCCGCACCTGGCGCGATTCCCCACGTACCCCGCTGATCAACTGCGGCTCCAGGTGGACGGGGAACACTTCCTCAGCCTGCTCGATCAACGTGATCCTGGCGACCCGCTCCTGTTCGAGCTCAAGCCTGATGGCGGACGCCTCGAGGTGCGCGTCCGGCTGATCGTGAAGGTAGATGTCGATGGCATGGTCCGACGTCCGGTACTCGCCCGGCGCCCGGATGTCCGACGAGACCGGATGATACCCGAGCCGGATGAGGCGCTCGATGAGCCGGCTTTCACCGATGTGGAGATCCGGTTTGAGCAGGAAGGACGCGCCATAGACGAGGAGGGGCTTGTGGTCTTCGCTTTTCGGGAGGGCGAGGCTCGTGGAGAGATAGGCCCCGTACAGGCCCAACCCCAGGAGACCCGCCGCCAGGCACACGGCGAGGGACAGGAGGCTGCGTTTGATCCACGGGGCGAGACGGCGCACCGGCATCACCTCCTGGCGACAGCATACGCCAAGCACTCCACGAAATCGACCTGAGGCGAGGGACGCATCCTGATCCGACCCGCGCGCCCGCCTCGCGCCGCAAGCGGACCGGTCCACGTCTCCTCAGACTGTAGGGATCCCGAGATCGTTGCAGATCTTGACGGCGAGACGATCAGAGATGTCTGGAGGGTTGTCCCCTTCTTCTGTTTTTGCTAGGCCTTCCTTCTGACGGCATCCACGCTCCAGATGCCCGAGCCTTGTGAGGAGATGAACAAAAAGACGAAGCAGAAGAGCGCGGCCAGTTCGCCGCTGTTCTGAATGGGAAACAGCGCCCGGGTGCCGTGGACGATCCAATACGCCAAGGCCATGAGCACACTGCACGGGAGCGCCGCCCAGCCAGCGAAGAGCCCGATCATCACGAGCAAGCCGCCCACCAGCTCGATGGGGCCGGCGATGTAGATCACGATCGGAGGGATCCCCTCGGGAGGAGGCATCGGAAATCCGAATAATTTCGAAGCTCCGTGCCAGACGAACAAGAACCCGGCGGCGATGCGCATCAGCGCGTACACTTCCGCGTGAAACTCCTTCATAAATGGCGGCATGGCGTCCTCCTCCCGTGAGTGCCCCGGCGGCCAATCGAAATGGAGTTCAGGGGCGGGGACAGCCTACTTACTGGGGTGGGTCGTGTCAAGAAGGCCGGTTCGGGCGCGGGACGGGATGCACCGTGCACGCGTCCCGCATGCCTGCATCTCTGTCGGATCATGGTATAGTGGTGAACGGGTCAGGTCGCATCAAATACCGGCACCGCGCGCCCGCCTCGGTTGCGCGTCTCTCCAGGGAGGACGACATGTTCGGTCCGATCACGCTGCCGTTCGGGGCCAAAATGCTGTTCAACACCGTCACACTCAATCCCGGCGTCAGCTTCGACGACGTGGAGCTCGCCGTCGGGGAAATATGCAGCGTCGTCAAGGAAACCTACGGCGGCGACAAGGGAGGATTCATCGCCGGGCAGGTGTTCAAGTTTTCCGGCTTCGTCTCCCGCGAAGGATCCCTCAGCGAATCCAGGACCGCCGACGACCATTATGTGATCGTGACCTATTGGCGCTCGTTCGAGGATCACGAAAAATCCCATGCCGACGAAGTCTTCCACAGCAAGTTCGCCGCCCTGGCCAGGATGTGCTCCGACACCAAGGAACTCGGGTACGACATGCTGTGGCAGGGCGGGCCGGGGGCCTGAGGGCCCTAGAAGCGTGACGCTCTGAGGGTCACGTCCGCGCCGGCCCATGCTTTCTGGAACCGCTTCTCCGCCGCCACAGTCTGCTCGGTCTTGTTCTGTGCGCGCAGACTTTTCGCCAATCCAAACAGCGCCCAGCCGTTCTCCGGATGCTGTTGGAGGTCCTTCCGGTAGACCTGCTCCGCCTCGGCGGCGCGACCGGCCTCCAACAGGACTGCGCCCAGCGAGTGGCGGACCGGACTGTGCCAGAGAGGAGGCTCATAGTAGCGGAGCGCATCTTCGAGCCGCATGGCTTGGTTGAGTGCCTGGATGGCCAGCTCGTAGCGCTTCTGCCTGGCCGCGATTTCCCCGGCCAACACGCTTTCGGCAATCCGGGCGAGATCCGCCACGCGGCCGGTCCCGATGACCCGATCCTGCGGCATCGCACGGGCGAGCTCAGCCAGCTTCTTGTGCTCTTGAGCCGCCTGGTTAAAGCGGCCGGTTGCGGCAAAGCTGACGCCGCGGGCGTAGTGCCAGATGGCGGTGGTATAGGGAAGCTCGGACGGCGGCGGTGGGATCGTCAGCAGCTCCTCCCACTTCCCGAATCGTACCAGGGCGAACAACAAGGTCGGCGTGAACTCCTCCATGGCCGGCTCCTTGCGCGCCTCCTCCCAGGAGGCGATGGTCAGAAGATCGCGTGCCGCCTGAATCGCCTCCTTGCTGCGCCCTTCCATGGTCAGCGCCGTCCAAAGGAAATGCACATTGTGCGGGTAATATCCATGGGGATAGATGCCGGTCAGTTTCCGGTGCTCCAGGTAGTCGTGATCGACGGCGGCGGCGTGGACGTTGCGTTCCGCCGCTTCTCGATAACGACCCAGCCGGAGGTAGAGGTGGGCCGGCATGTGCACCAGGTGCCCCGCCCCCGGCATGAGCTTCGGGAGCCGCTCCGCGCAGGGGAGCGCACGCTCCGGACGGGATGAGGCCTCCACGGTGTGGATGTAATAGTGACAGGCGCCCGGATGGTCGGGAGCGATCGTGAGCACGCGTTCGAGCGTCTCCACGATCTCCTCGGCCTGTCCTTTGGGGAGGCCGTCCGGCGTCCAGAAATCCCACGGCTGACGGACCATCATCGCCTCGGCGAACAGGGTGCCGGCGTCGGGGTCGTCGGGGTAGCGCCGCCACACCTCTCGCATCACATCGGCATAGACGGCATCCAACGGTCTCCGCTTGGCGTCGAAGGCGATCGAGTACCGGACCGCCAGCGCGTTGATATAGACCTGCTCCGGCTCACTGACGTGGCTCGAGAGTTCGCGCGCCTTTTTCACCGCCTCGTAGGCCCGCTTCTCCTGCTGCCGGTCCATGGGGGCATTGATGTTCGGCCCGAGCGCCAGCGCAATGCCCCAATAGGTCATGGCCGCCTTGGGATCAAGCCGCGCGGCTTCCTCAAACGACGCGATCGCTTCTTCATGATTAAAGGCGAAGACCAGGCGCAGACCCTGATCAAAGTACTGCTGGGCGAGGGGCGAGGCGGTCGTGATGGGATGATGCAGCGTCCCGAGATGATCGAAGAGCGGGGTCCCGCCCGGCGCGCCAGAGGGATCTTGGGGCGTCGAGTCTGCGCAGGTCGAAAGTACAAGAAGACTCGCGACCAGACTGACACGTACCCACCGAAAAGGATATGAAGCCCGATGCATGAGCATGACTCCTCTCTCCGGACATCCAGTCGTCAACG
>JBOHOM010000206.1:0-2980 GCA_050731075.1 Nitrospiraceae bacterium | reverse complement strand
TGTAGCGGATGTTTGCGCCATGGCCTTTCAGCGACTCCACCAGCGCCAGAATGGTCTTCAGCGCGTCCACAAACGGCGAAACGTCGGTGAGCTGGGAGCCGATGTGCTTGTGCACCCCCACCACTTCGATGTGTCTGAGGGTCGTGGCCAGCTTGTACTCGTCGAGCGCACGGTCGGCGCTGATCCCGAACTTACTCTTCTTGAGGCCCGTCGAAATATACGGATGGGTCTTGGGATCAATGTCCGGGTTGATGCGCAACGCCACCCGGGCCCGACGGCCCATCTCGGCGGCGACCTCGTCGATGACCCGCAGTTCGGCGGAGGACTCCACGTTCAACATCAGAATATCCGTGGCCAGCGCGTCCCTGATCTCCTCCCGGCTTTTTCCGACTCCGGCGAACACGATCTTGGACGGCGGGATGCCGGCCTTCAGCGCCCGGTACAACTCCCCCCCCGAGACGATATCCGCCCCGCTGCCCTCGCGAGCCATCAGGCGCAGGATGGCGAGGTTGGAGTTGGCTTTCATCGCGTACGCCACGATGTGCGGAATGTTCTGAAAGGCTCCGTCGAACACCCGGTAATGCCGCACCAGCGTGGCATGGCTATAGACGTAGCATGGTGTCCCGATCTCCTTGGCGATCCGGCTGATCGGCAGGTTCTCGCAAGCGAGCTCCCCGTGCCGGTATTCAAAGTCATGCATCCTGCCAATCCTCTTCCAGCAGCTCGCGGCCGCTCAGCGAGAGGTCCTGCGTCGCGGCTTCGAATGCCTCCTTGAACTTGCGGTATCGAACTTTCGCGTAGGGAGCCACGGCCTTCAGGGCCTCGCCGTCCAACAGAGTCTGCAGGGCTCCCGGCGTCGCCTCCTTGAGATGTTCGAAGTTGACGATGATGTCCATCTTGGCCTTTTCAGCCGCCTGCTTGATCCGCTCCATCAACTCCCGGGCGTTGAGATGATCCAGCGTGCCCTCCAGGTCCACGAACAGGGCCGAAAATTGATCATGGCGCTTGACTTTGATCTTCAGCCAGAGCTCTCGGGCCGTCTGCTCGCCGATCTTGATCGCGTACAGCGCGTTGGGGATGAGCTGCTCGGTGTCAAACGTCGGCAGTTTGGCCTGGAGGCCCTTGAGAACCGCCGCCACCGGCGACAAGGTTCCCTTCGGACAGGCCCGCTTGATCAGTTTGCGGAACTGCCGGTTCATTTGAAAGCGCGCCGGGAGCCGCTGGTTGGTGGCCGACAACCGTTCCCAGATCGATGGCCACGAGTAGAACTTGTGGTTGGCCCAGTAGAAGCCTTCCTGGAGCTGCTCCGGCGACATGCGGCTGGGATAGAAGACCACGTGCTTCCCGTCGTACTTCGCCCAGTCCCGATCGAAGATCCGTCCGGCGTTGTTATAACGGTCGTAGAGCGGCGTGCCGGGGAGCGGGGTGAGGACGTTGAAATAAGCCAGCTCCACCCGGTTCTGCACCAGAAACTCCACCGCCCGCTCGAAGACCGCTTCGTCGTCGTTGTCGAAGCCGAACACGATCCCCGGATTCACCATGATCCCGTGCTCGTGGAACATCTTGATCTCATCCTCAAACTTCTGCACGCGGTTGAAAGATTTGTTGGTCTCCTCCAGACAGTCCTCGTCGAGCGACTCCATGCCCACGAAGACCGAGACGCAACCGCTCTCGGCCGCCAGCTTGACCATCTCCTCGTCGTCGCCCAGGAACAGCGTGGACTGGCATCCCCACTTGATCTTGAGCGGCTTGAGCGCCTCCCACAGTTCCCGGCAGTAGCCCCGGTTGCTGTTATGCAGGTCATCCACGAACGCGAAGATGGTTCCGTCTTCCAGTCCGATCCGGATACGCAACCCGGTCATGAACGCCTGCCACAGCGACCCGTGCCGCATCCGCTCCACCAACTCTCCACGAATCCATTGCTTGATGTGGGTCAGCTCCTTGACGACTTCCGGCACCGGCCTGCGGCGGGTGGTCTTCCCGTTGAAGGGCGAGACGCTGCAGAACTCGCATTCGAAGTGGCAACCCCGCGTCGTAAAGCTGCACTGCCGGGTCATGTAGGCATCCGGGCTCAGGAGCTCCACGTGGGGGCTGATGTAGCGGTCCAGCGCCGGGAACTGCGACATCTTATACATCCGCTTCATCACCCCGGCCTCGAAGTCCGCCACCAGTTGAGGCCAGAGATCTTCGGCTTCGCCACACACGATCGCGTCGCAGTACCGGAGGGCTTCGTCGGGGCAGTACGTCGGATGCACCCCGCCCAGGACCACCTTCTTCCCGCGTTTCCGAAACTCTGTGGCGATCTCGTACGCGCGCGGCGCGTAGCAGGTCATGACCGACAGGCCGACCAGGTCGCAGGGCCGGTCGAAGTCGACGTCCTCGACCGCTTCGTCCACGAGGTCCACTTCCCAGTCGGACGGCGTGTACGCCGCAATCACCGGCAGGCTGAGCTTGGGAAACCAGACCGCGCGGCGTTCGCTGGCGGTCAGGTGGTAGGGGTTGTTCCTTGGGTAAGGATCAACCAACAACAGGGTGCGAGTCTTGCTTACTGAGCGGATGAGTTCCATCGCGATACCCTCCTCAACGGGTCCCTATCGGTCTCGACGGCGGCAAGGGAACCTCATCCTGCACCGGCGCCGCTTCCTCGGGCTTTCGTTCGGCTTTGGCCGCCTTCTCTTTTTCCTTCTCTTTCGCCTTTTTCAGCTTCACCGCGATCGCAGTATCCTCCGGCGGAATCGGCGGGCCGATCGTCCCACACCCGCCCACGACCCCCACTAACAAGATGCAAAGCAACTCCCAGTGCTTCATGGGAAAGCGTATCTCGTCTATCATCTCTCCCCTGCAGCGGAGCGGGTGGCGCCGACCTCCATCACCCCAATCATGCTCACGGAGGATTTCACTCAGCGGGGTGGCCTGGCTGATCCCCTATTGCGCGCGTCCGGCGAGCACACCATCCACCCCTGCCCGGAACGATCAATCT
>JBOHOM010000205.1:0-3608 GCA_050731075.1 Nitrospiraceae bacterium | reverse complement strand
CCCCGGAGGGCATTGAAGGAGAGGTGCCGGTTGCGATCGCCGATGCGCCCAAAGAGGCCGTGCCTCCGGGAGGAGCTCACGAGGAAAAGGAGAAAGCCGCGAAGCGGACGCGGACGAAGGGTCGTGCCGTGCGTGAGGAAACGGGTGGGAGCAAAGGCGCACGGGCCATGCGGCGTGTGAAGCCGACGCCTCAACACAAGACGGACGCGGGCAAACCTTCCGGAAAACCCCCAACACGCGCGAAGCGCAGGAAGTCCTAGGACCCATCATGGCGCAGAACAATGGAAAGACACGCGCGGTCGAGAAGAAACTCATCGGTGTGGCCGACGTGGTGATCACCGCCGCCGAAAGGCGCAAGGATCCCACCCTCGCGATCCCGGTCCGCTCCCTGTCGAACGTCACGTTCAACGAGCGCAAGGGCATGATCGAGATGGGGAAGGGGAAACAGGCCCGCTCGTTTTTCAACGTCGGGATGGCCAAGAAGTTCATGCAGACGGTCCTCGTGGCGGATGCCCTCTGCGAGCTTCAGCGTGCGAACCTCACGACGTCCCTCAGGGAGGTCTACTACCGCACCAAGCACACGATTAAGGACTCGCACGAGAACACGTTCGACACCCAGGACGAATCAGATCCTTTGATCGAGGACCTGGAGGTCACACTGGAGGCCCTCCGGGAAGAGCTGCACGTCCGCGCCGAGAATGCCGGCTCCGTCGCCGGGCCGCTGGTGCTGGTGGATGACGGCGACCGGGTGGACTGCGCCAGGCTGGGGAAGGGCGGCTATTCGGTGCCCTCCATCGTCGAGCCGGAATACTTGCAGATCAAGAAATGCACGGCCGATTTCGTCCTGCTCGTGGAGAAGGGCACCCAGTGGAACCGCCTCTCCGAGGACAAGTTCTGGCGGAAGTACAATTGCATTCTCCTGACGGGAAACGGCCAGCCGCCTCGCGGCGTCAGGCGCCTGGCGCGCCGGCTGCACGAGGAGAAGCGGCTGCCCGTCTATGTCCTCGTGGACAACGACCCCTGGGGCTACTACATCTACTCGGTCATCAAGCAGGGTTCGATCAATCTCGCCTTCGAGAGCCAGCGCATGGCCATTCCGAAGGTCAAGTTCATCGGGCTCTCCAGCGGGGACCCCGAAGCCTACGGGCTCCCCCGCAACGTGGGCATCAAGCTCAACGACAAGGACATCACCCGCGCCCGCGAGCTCCTCAACTATCCATGGTTCCAGAAGAAGAGCTGGCAGGAGGAAATCAAGCGGATGCTCTCGAGCGGGCTCAAATACGAATTGGACTCCCTCGCCAACAAGGACTTCCAATACCTGACCAAGCAGTACCTCCCCAAAAAGCTCAAGGACAAGGACTGGTTGGATTAGGTCACCGCCACCGGGCATCCTTGCCCGTCACTCGTTCCGTCTCGACCCTGACCCCGGTCGTTCGAGCGGGCATGCAGCAAATCGCCGCGACGTTTGACACTCCCCAAGGCGGTGCTAAAGTGACCTCGTGGTCCAGAACCCGAATGTTTGTGGCCCCCCTGGCAACACCGAGGAGGCACCGTATGACACGCACGAGCAGGATTCTCAGAGGAGGGGCCGTAGCGCTGGCCCTGGGACTGGGCATGAGCGCATGTGGCGAGGGCGGCTCCTCGAGTCCCATTACCCCAAGTCCAAAAACCACGGTGAGTCGGAGTTCCGGCTCGAGCGTCCCTGACCCGCCGACCGATTCGAGCAAAGGCCCGACGTTCCGCACCGTCTCAGGGAAGGTCGTGCAAATCAAAGGCGCCTATTACGACGTGGAGGAACCCACGGGGGACAGGGTTCGTCTGCACGTCAACCAAGAAACCGTCATGCTCAAGGGCGACAAGAAGGTGGGAGACAAGATTCGGGCGGAAGTCACGAGCGGTGGCCACGCCAATTCGATCCAGTAGGTGTTTGGGGTGCGCCTAGCCGCCTGCTCGGCGAACGGCGACGGCACCCTTGAGCCATCTGATCCCGTGATATCCGAAAAATTGCCTTGGCCGGCTCTCAGGTTGATCGAGAGAACGCTCGCCCTTGCGGTCTGGGCCTGGGCAGGTTGCGCGGCCCTTGCCTGGGCCGAGTCCCCCGCCCCGAGCGTGCATTGGGGCGCGATCGCGTATCCCGACAAGGACCGCACCCTTACTGCCGGGTTGACCGTCAACCGGTTCACCGAATTTGACAGCGCGGGTCAACGCTATAACGCCATCAGCGAAACATCGGGATTCAACTTCGCCTCGCTGAGCTGGACCGAGCGGCTGGCTGCGTTGAAGGGCTGGAACACCAACCTCACGGTCGGCGCCGGTCCAACCCAGGACGGACTGAGCCGGTTCTTGCAAAATGATGTCGTCCATAAGATCAGGGGATTGACCCCGGTCCCGGTCGGCGCGAAACGCCACGCGACGGACTTTATGATCGGCGGGTCCCTGACCAGATGGAGGGAGATCTTCGGCCGGCACGAGGATGGATTCGCCGGACTTGGAGCGGTCTCCGGGTCCTTGTACCACGAGCTCTATGCCCAGGCCGGCCTCCGGCGGGTCTCCCTGCCGGAGAGCGTGCCCTTCTCCCGCTTCGTCCGCTTCTCCGCGATGGGACGCTACGGGCGGCTGTATGGCGGAAGCGCCTACCCCGTCGTCGCCCCCCAATCGTACCTGGGCCAGGTTTCCGTCGGGGTGGGCAACTACCAGCCCGAGAAGGATGACCAGTCTTCGTGGGAGATCGAGCTCGCCCTGACCTTTGACTCGGGGTTGTTCGTGGACGGCAAGGGCGACGCGCTCGAGGAACGCTTCGTGTCAGCGGCCTTCCGCTATTCCTTCGTCTCCTTTGAAACGTGGAACGACCTCGTGAACCAGAAAGATTACGGCCCGACCTTTGGAGCACGTCTGACGGTGGACCTGCTGCACATCTATCGTACTTGGTGGAACGGCTCTTAACCGAACGCCGGCTCTTCGCCACCCGGTCCTTCAGACAAGACTCCCGGTACCGTTCTTCCCCCTCTAGGCGAGGATATCAACGTGAACAGGTGCGTCTTTGAAGGCACTAGGCGGTAGAGCGCAGCCACTGGGAGCCGATCTTTCTATTAAAAAAAGCCAACACATGTTTTCTTTATGCAACAAGTCGTTAAGGGAGATGAGTTTGGATATTTCAAGATTTCAATAACTTACGCGATCACAAGTGGACGAGGTCTGGTGGCATGCACATTGCTATCTCTATTATCGGCTATCTATTTTTGTATCCATGCGTCAACAGCATACCATCAGCCAGTCCATGACCTGCTCAGGCGTCGGCCTTCACACCGGGCAACCGGTGACGCTGACGCTCCGTGCGGCGCCGCCCGACACCGGCATCGTGTTTGTTCGGCATGAGGCGGACGGCCCGGTCTTACTTGGCGCCTCGATCGGCAACCTGGTGCCCACGGAGCTCTGCACCGCACTCAGCTCGAACGGGACCTACGTCAAGACGGTCGAGCACGTGCTGTCCGCCTTGGTGGGTTTAGAGGTGGACAACGTCTACGTGGAGCTGGACGCCGGGGAAGTGCCGGTGATGGACGGCAGTGCCGGCCCGTTCGTGCGGCTGATCCGGACTGCAGGGATCGTGG
>JBOHOM010000204.1:0-5976 GCA_050731075.1 Nitrospiraceae bacterium | reverse complement strand
CGTTCAACAAGAATAGAGCCAGTACCGCCGAAAGTCAAAGCGAAACACTCCTGGGCGGGACGGTTGGTGCCACGAAGCGAGATAGGTCGCCGTTTGACCCTCACCCGGCGCTATGCTACGGTTCTTGAGTCAATCGAACGTGAATGATTTGCCGGGGTTGGATGTGAGGGAAGCCCGCTCAGCCGGTTTTCCGGCCAGACGGTGGACCGGCTCCGCCGTTTTCACGTCCTGAACGGCCACGAGATCAGAAGCTACGCCGCCCGGTTCATCCGCGAATGAAGAAGACGGCGCCATCAATGTCCCAGAATCCCAAAAGCCTGAGCCGCACGGAAGCGAAGCGGCGCTTGGGGGAGCTTCGCGAAGAGATCCGACGTCATGACTATCTCTACTACGTCAAGGATCGCCCCGAAATCTCCGATGCCGAGTATGACCGGCTGTTCCGGGAGCTGAGCGACCTGGAGGCCGCCTACCCCGATCTCGTCACCCCGGACTCTCCCACGCAGCGCGTCGGAGCCCCGCCGCTGGAGGAACTGTCGAAAGTCCAACATGAGCGCCCCATGCTCAGCCTGGACTCGGTCGCCGGTGCCGACGAGGTGCGGGCCTTCGACAAGCGGGTGCGGCGAGAGCTGGGGGTGGAGACGATCCAGTACACCGTGGAACCGAAGTTTGACGGGCTGTCGGTCGAGCTGGTCTATGAACACGGCATGTTCAGGCGGGGAGCCACCCGGGGTGATGGAGCCACCGGCGAGGACGTCACGATCAACCTCCGGACCCTGCGATCGCTCCCCCTCCAGCTCCAGACCGCTCCGGACCTGCCCGCCCGTCTGGTCGTCCGCGGGGAAGTGTACATGAGGCTGGATGACTTCCAGGCCCTCAACCGCCGCATTGCGGAACGGGGGGAAGAACCGTTCGCGAACCCGCGGAATTCCGCGTCCGGCTCGCTCCGCCAACTGGACTCCACGATCACCGCCGCCCGTCCGCTGGTCGTCACCTGCTACGAGATCATGGCCCAGTCAGGGTCCCTGCCGCGCACGCACTGGGAGGAGCTTGAGTCGCTGGCCCGGTGGGGGCTTCCGGTTCCGGTCCAGCGACGCCGATGTCAGACCGTCGACGAGGTGATCGCGTTCCACGCCGAGGCCGAGGCGGCGCGCGAACGGTTGGCGTTCGAGATCGACGGGATCGTGGTCAAAGTGGACCGGCGCGACTGGCAGGAGGCGCTCGGCGAGAAGTCCCGGAGCCCCCGCTGGGCGATCGCCTACAAGTTCACCCCGCGGAAGGAAATCACCCTGGTCCAGGACATCGTGGTCTCGGTCGGCCGCACCGGCACGCTGACGCCGTTGGCATTGCTCAAGCCGGTCGAGGTGGGAGGCGTGACGATCAGCCGGGCCACGCTACACAACGCCGACGAGGTGGCCCGCAAGGATATCCGGGTCGGCGACACGGTGAAGGTCGAGCGGGCCGGAGATGTGATTCCCGCCATCGCGGAGCGCATCGTGATCCCGGGCGAGCGACGCGCCGAGCCGTTCCGGATGCCGGAGCGGTGCCCGGTGTGCAGCTCGACGGTGGCCCGCGAAGGAGCCTACTATTATTGTTCCGGTCAGGCCGCCTGTCCGGCCCAGCTCAAGGGAGCCTTGGAGCATTTCGCGTCCAAGAGCGCGCTCAACATCGATGGGCTCGGCAAAAAGACCGTCTCCCAGCTGGTCGAACGGGGATTGGTCCGCGACCTGTCCGATTTGTACGCGCTCGCGAAGGAGCAGCTTTTGACGCTGGACGGATTCGCGGAGCGATCCGCGACGCTACTGATGGACGCCGTTCAGCGCAGCCAGCGCGTCTCCCTGGAGCGATTTCTGATCGGACTGGGCATCCGGCAGGTGGGCCAGCACATCGCCCGCGTGCTGGCGCGCCGGTTCGGGACGCTGGCCGATGTCATGGCGGCCGACCGGGAGACCTTCGAAGGGGTCCATGAGATCGGGCCGGAAATCGCGACGAGCCTCACCTCATTCTTCCAGGAGCCGCACAACCGGCGCGTGATCGATCGCTTGCTGGAGCTCGGATTGCACATCGAGGCGCCTGTGCAGCGCGAGGTGACGCCCGGGCATGGCCAGAGGCCCCTGGAGAATAAAACGTTCGTGTTCACCGGCGGGTTGGCGCGGTTCAGCCGTGAAGAAGCCAAGCGACGCGTCGAGCAGCTGGGCGGCCGGGCCACGTCGAGCGTGAGCAAGCAGACGGACTATGTCGTCTCCGGGACAGATCCCGGCTCCAAGGTGGAGGAGGCCAAACGTCTGGGTGTCAGGGTGCTCAGCGAGGCGGAGTTCGCCGCGCTGCTCGAGCAAACGTGAACGCCAGGTTGCGCTGATGACCACACCACGCCCACGCAGACTCTCGCGCGGCACGAAGGCGACTATCACGGACGTGTTGAACGCATTGCCGGCGCAGGCCGCCGTGCTGGACAAAGGCGGCAGAATTATCGCGGTCAACGGGGCATGGGAACGTTCGGTGAAAGAACACGGCCGTTGCTTCCCTCGCGTCGCCGGCATCGGCGACAATTACGTGAAGGCCTGCCGGCAGCCCCCGTCCGGATACGCCGAGAAAGCGCGCGAGACGTTGAGCGGCCTGCTTGCCGTGCTGAACGGCTCGCTGGACCAATTCATGCTCGAATACCGCTGGCCCACACCCACCGCCCCGCACTGGTTCTTGCTGTGCGCCACCCCGGTGTCGTTGAAAGACGGCGGCGCCGTCGTGTCGTACACCGACATCACCATCCGCAAACGCGTCGAGGAGGTGCTCCAGGAAGCGCTGACCGAGGGCGAACGTATCCGCACACGACTGAATACCCTGTACGCCGCGATCCCGATCGGACTGATCTATCTCACCCCCGACCTCGTCGTCGAACGCGTGAGCCAGCAGATCGCCGAGATCCACGGGCGATCCATCGAGGAGCACATCGGGCGGCAGCTTTCGAACCTGATTTCCCGGGAGCGATGGACCAGGCTGAAACGGATCTATGACCGCGTCTTGAAGTCCGGCAAGCCGTACCATAGCCTCGAAGAGGACATGCCGGACGCTCGCGTATCGGGCGGCACCCGGTATTTCCTGTCCGACTTTTATCCCGAGCGGAACGAGGGGGGCGCGATCACGGGCATCCACACAGTCATGCGGGAGATCACCGACCAGAAGCTGGCGCTTCTGGAGCATACGCGGCATTTGAGGGACTTAGAAGCGAAGAATCGCGAACTGGATCAGAAGGCGATTCGCGACCCGCTCACCGGCTTGTATAATCGGTGGCTCTTCGACGAGGTATTGACCCGTGAATGGAAACGGTTCCAGCGATCCGGCGAGGCGTTCACGGTCGTCATCATGGATGTGGACGCCTTCAAAGCCATCAACGACCACTACGGGCATGAAACAGGAGACCGGGCGCTGCAGCAGGTGGGAACCACGCTGCGAGCCAGCTTGCGGGAGAGCGATATGGTGGCGCGCGTCGGTGGGGACGAATTTGCCGCCCTGTTGCCTCGGACCGACAAAGACCGCAGCGCGCCCGTTGTCAAAAAACTGCGCGACGCCCTCAACAGACTGCGCGTCAGCACGCCAACCGGCTCGATCCCCCTCACCCTGAGCCTCGGTACCGCCACGGTTCCCGGCTTCCCGCCCGTGACGTCCGCCGCCGAGCTTCTGCGGGTCGCGGACAAACGGATGTACGAGGCGAAACGCCTCGCCTCATCCGGGAAGTCCCACCCCCGCTGAACCCGCCGGCGCGGCGGCCTTCTCCTCTTTGACGATCTGCACGCTCTTGATGGACTTGGGGTCCGCCTCATGGACGACCAGGCGGCACTGGCCCACCCGCACCTCTTCGCCCGCGGCCGGGATGCGTCCCAACTGTTCCTGAATCAATCCGCTGATCGTGTTGGCATTCTCGTCCAGGCTGACCTTGAGAAAATCGTTGATGCGCCGCACCTCCGTCCGTCCATGCACCAGGATCTGATTCTTTCCAATCCGTTTGATCAGCTCCTCGGTGATATCGGTCTCGTCCATGATCTCGCCGACCACCTCTTCCAGGAGGTCCTCGAGCGTGACCAGGCCCATCACCCCGCCGAACTCGTTCACCACGATGGCCATGTGTCGCTGTTCTTGTTGGAACTGCTTCAAGAGCTCATCGGCCTGTTTCGCGGCCGGCACGAAGAGCGCCGGATGCGCAATCTTCTTGAGCCGGACATCATCATGCCCCTGAGCCAGATCCATCAGCGCCTTGGTCTTGTAGAGAATCCCGATGATGTTGTCCAGGCTCCCGTCGAATAACGGGATGCGGGAAAACTTCGACTGAAAGAGCTGCTCTTGCGCCTCCTTCAAGGTCAGGTCGCCGTCGAGCGCGAACATATAGAGGCGCGGCGTCATCGCGTCTTCGGCCGTGATCTCATGCAACTGGAACACGTTTTTGATCATCCTGACTTCCCCGGTCTCGATGGCCCCGGCCTTACGCCCGACATCCAGCATGATCTTGAATTCTTCCTTGGTCACATAGGGGGCCGCCAGGCCCTTGCCTCCGGTATGCCAGTTGATTAACGGCTCCAAAATGAACCGGATCGGCGCCATGATCTGCTCGAGCCAGTACATCGGATAGGCCATGGCGACCACAATGGTTATTGCGTGCTTGGCCGCCAGGGTCTTCGGCACGATGTCGGCGTAGATCATCAGCACTAAGGTCAGCACGCCGGTTGTGAGCGCCAGCGCATCGGAATCGAATAAACGGAGTGTGATAATCGTGGTGAGGGTGGCCGACCAGATGTTGACCAGATTGTCTCCGAACTCGAGGGTCAAGAGCAGGCGCTGCGGATTGGTCCGCAGGCGCAGCGCCATCCCGGCCCGCTTGCTTCCCGCATCGGCCAGCGCCCGCAGCCGCGGCTCGTTGACCGAGAAGAACCCGATCTCGGCCGCCGAAAAGAGCGCCGACAAGATAATGAGGCCGCAGAGTACCAGGATATCCATGGCTATTATTGGGGGAAACCGACTCGTGCAGAAGGTCGCCGCACGCGCCCGCCTGTGTCCAGGGGAAATGTGGGAAGCTGAGAGACTGGGAGTCGAAGGAGAAGGCTGATCGCCCTCCCCGGTGTCGGCCCGCTACCTACCATCAGGGGAGTAGTTGTACCACACCCGCCTCCATTGATCAACAAAACTGAACAAACCAGTAGTAAAAACAAAGGGATGAGTCTCGAATGAGCGGGCGCGTGGGCTGGATCGGACCCTCTCAGGTATCATCCCGCACGACCAGTGGTTCAACCTGCAACTGGGACTCGAGCCGGTCGGCCACCGCCTGGGCCTGTCGCTCGGAGGCAAAGCGCCCGACGTGGACACGGTAGCGCTTCCCGTCCGAGAGCTCCACCACCTCGATGCGCACATCCTGGTACTGTCCTCTCAGCTTCCCGGCCAACGCCTGCGCATTGACCCGCTCGGCAAAAGAGGCCACCTGGACCCTCAGAGAGCCGAAGGCGCCGGGTCGGCCTTGATAACCGATCACCCTCACCTCCACCTGATCAGTGCCCTGGCCGATCATGCCCAAACCCTGCGCCGCCGCAAGCGACAGGTCGATGATCCGCCCCCTGGCGAACGGACCGCGGTCATTAATGCGCACCGTGACGGTTCGACCGTTGCTCAAGGATCGCACCTGAGCCACGGACCCCAGCGGAAGGGTTCGATGGGCCGCTGTCAACCGGTGCATGTCGTACCGCTCCCCGTTGGCGGTCCGATTGCCGTGAAACCCGGGGCCGTACCACGATGCGACCCCTCGCTCCACATGGCCGACGGGGTACCCAGCATGCCGCACCGGGCTGCCCGCGCACCCGCCGAACCCCGCGGCAGCAAGCAGGAGAAGCAGGAACACCCACGTGCGTCCCGCGCCAGGATGCTCAAAAAGGCCCTCCTTGCACCCGCCCACCCCAGGCGCGCCAAGACGCGCCCCTGGCCAATTCCACCCACCCGCCC
>JBOHOM010000203.1:0-8729 GCA_050731075.1 Nitrospiraceae bacterium | reverse complement strand
CCCAACTCTTCTTCGATCCGAAGGAGCTGGTTGTATTTCGCAACCCGGTCCGTCCGGGACAGCGAGCCGGTCTTGATCAGGCCGGTATTCAGGGCGACCGCCACGTCCGCGATCGTGGTGTCCTCGGTTTCACCGGACCGATGGGACACCACCGCGGTGTAGCCTGAGCGTTTCGCCAGCTCGATCGCCTCCAACGTCTCGGTCAACGTGCCAATCTGGTTCAGCTTGATCAGAATCGAATTGGCGATCCCTTCGCGAATGCCTTGAGCAAAAATCTCGACGTTGGTCACGAAGATGTCGTCCCCGACCAGTTGAATCCGGCTCCCCAGGCGCTCCGTCAGCATCTTCCAGCCCTTCCAGTCGGACTCGCTCAGCCCGTCCTCGATCGAGAGAATCGGGTAGCGATCGACGAGGCGTGCGTAGTACCGGATCATGTCCTCCGACGACCGCTCCGGCTCCTTCTCGGCTTCAAGCAGATAGCGGCCCTTCTCGTAGAACTCGCTGGCTGCCGGGTCGAGGGCCAGCGCGATATCCCGACCCGGCCGATAGCCGGCTTCCTCGATCGCCTGCACGATAAGACCGAGGGCGTCCTCGTTCGAGCGGAGGTCCGGCGCAAACCCGCCCTCATCACCCACCGCCGTGCTGAGCCCTCGCTTTTTCAGCAGCGCCTTGAGCGTGTGAAACACCTCCGCCGCCATCCGGAGGGCGTCGCTAAACCGCTGGGCCCCCACCGGCATGATCATGAACTCCTGGAGGTCCAGCCGGTTGTCGGCATGCGCCCCGCCGTTGATGATGTTCAACATCGGCACCGGGAGCACCCGTGCGTTCGCGCCGCCGAGATAGCGATACAGCGGCTGGCCGGCCTCCGCCGCGGCGGCGCGCGCCACCGCCAGGGACACGGCCAGAATCGCGTTGGCGCCGAGGCGGCTTTTGGTCTTCGTGCCGTCCAGCGCGATCATCGCTCCATCCACGGCAGGCTGATCGAACGCCTCCATGCCCAGCAGCTTCGGCGCGATCGTCTTGTTGACGTTCGCGACAGCCTTCGACACGCCCTTCCCCAACCAGCGCTTTTTGTCCTCGTCCCGCAGCTCAACGGCTTCCTTTTCGCCCGTGGAGGCGCCGGAAGGAACCGAGGCTCTGCCCCGCGCGCCACTCTCCAGCACCACATCCGCCTCCACGGTCGGATTCCCCCGCGAATCCAAAATCTGCCGCGCCTTCATCTCCCGTATCGCGCTCATGGCTCCCTACGCTCCAGTCGGAAAGTCCGGAAAGTCCGAAAGTCAAAAATCCAGGTCAACTGAGGCCTACCTTTTGGATCTTCCATGGTGCTTCTGCCAGAGAAGCCAGCCGACAATCGCCAGACAGACGGCAGTGCCTACGGCATAGAAAATTGTGATTTGGGTCATCATAGCCTAACCCTCCGTTCCATCCAGGAAGTACCCAACTGCATATAGTCCAGCCCCAAACAAAACTCCGAACATAAAATTCAAGAGCTGATAACGGTCTGAGAAGGCGTTCGTGACAACGGCGACAGTGACGACAATTTTGCTCATATCGTAGCAGTATTTCGCGGCACTCTCCCGCTGCCTGACAGTCATCCGTTAGAGTTCCCCCGCAAGTCCAGAATCTGCCGTGCCTTCATCTCTCTGATTGCACTCATCAACTCTCCAAACTACACGCCTAATTGAGTCTGGCCCCACATTTCGGACAAAATTGATATCTCTGCAACAGGTTCGGGAAAATCGTGGCACTGCAAGTATCGCAAAACTTTGTTAACTTAATGTTCAACAAAGCTATTAAAGCCACACTCGCTAACACAAAAACCACGAACAGGACAGCCAGATAAGGCGTTGGCCATACAGTACCAGTTAAAAGAGGAAGCGACATTGCGAATGCAGCAAATAAGCCTCCCGTCCCTATCACCAATCGTGGAAACCACTTCCGTTTATCGACTACACTCAGACGTCTGAAGAATAGCCACGATCCCAGCCCCAGAGCGAACCAGACGATCGCAAAAACTCTAAAAAGTTCTTCTTCCCCCACGAGTGGTTGCTATCTATGTTTGAGCCAATTTGGGTGGCATGCGGTCTGGAGCGAACGTCATCACCCGTTGCAGTATTGGGAGCAACGGGTACCCGAGCGGCGGGGCCCCACCCGGCTCATTCCCTTCTCACCACCCCCCAACCTCAGGCGTAAGACGAAGCGCTTTAAGGACTGGGCAGCCTGGCTGCCCCTTACTGCGCGCGTCCACCGAGCACCGCCCGTTTCGATGAAAGTACAAAATAAATCCCGTGTGCGCGGTGCGCGAGCACGAGGGGGAGCCAGGCTGCCCCTGTCCACAGCAACACGCTCATTCATCTCGCCAGCTTCCTTTTCAGCAACTCATTCACCTTTCCCGGATTCGCCTTCCCCCCCGACTCCTTCATCACCTGCCCCACGAAAAAGCCGAACAACGCCTCCTTGCCGCCCCGATACTGCATTACCTGTTGTTGATTCTTCGCCACGACGTCATCAATGATCTTCTCCAGCGCGCCTTCATCCGAGACCTGCGTGAGGCCTTTCTCCTTGACGATCTCCTCCGGCGACTTGCCGCGGGCATACAGCTCCGGAAAGATTTCCCGCGCGACCTTCAGGCTGATGGATCCGTTGTCCACCAGCTTGAGCAGGCTCACGAGGCGCTCGGGGCTCACTGGTGACCGGTCCACTGAGATCCCGCTCTTATTCAGCTCGGCCAGCAACTCCCCCATCACCCAGTTGCTCACGGTCTTCGGCTGGTTGAACAACCTCAGGCAGTTCTCGAAGTAGTCTGCCAATCCCTTTGAACTCGTAAGGACGCCTGCATCGTACGTCGGCAAGCCGTATTCGCTCACGAACCGCTGCTGCCGGGCGGCCGGCAACTCCGGAACGGTTTTACGCAACTCCTCGATCGACTCCTCCGAGATGCTCAACGGCACGAGGTCGGGCTCGGGGAAATAGCGATAGTCGTGCGCTTCCTCTTTGCTCCGCATCGTGGCGGTCTCGCCCTTTTCGACGTTCCAGAGCCGTGTCTCCTGGTGGATCTTGCCGCCCTCGTTCAGCACCCTGGTCTGCCGCTTGATCTCGTATTCCAGCGCGTCCCTCACGAACTTGAACGAGTTAATGTTCTTGAGCTCCACTTTCGTCCCCAAGGCCTTCTGCCCGACCGGACGCAACGACAGGTTCGGCTCGCAGCGCAGGCTCCCCTGCTCCATGTTCCCGTCACACACCTCCAGATACATCAGCACGTCGCGGAGCTTTTTCAGATAGGCGACCACTTCGTCGGCCGAGCGCATGTCGGGCTCGGTCACGATCTCCAACAACGGAGTGCCCGCCCGATTGAGGTCCACCCGGCTGCTCCCGTTCCCACCTTCATGAACGTTTTTCCCGGCATCCTCTTCCAGATGCGCGCGGCGGATATGAATTCGCTTGGCGGCGCCGTTCACACCCACTTCCACCCAACCCTTCTCGCAGATGGGCGCCTCGTACTGGGAGATCTGATAGCCCTTCGGCAAGTCCGGATAAAAGTAGTTCTTGCGGGCGAATCGGTTCCTGGTTCGGATGGCGCAGTTCAGCGCCAGCCCGGCCCGGATCGCCATCTCGACCGCCTTCTGATTGATGACGGGGAGCGTGCCCGGCATCCCCAAACAGACCGGACAGGTCTGCGTGTTGGCCGGCAGGCCGAACTCCGTGCCGCACCCGCAGAACATCTTCGAGTGCGTCAGGAGTTGGGCATGGACCTCGATCCCGATCACGACCTCATACGGCATGCTGAAACCCGGATTACTCCTTCTTCATCGCGGACAGCCGCTCGCGCTCACGCCGCATCGCTTCACGGCCTGCCTGATAAGCTTCTGTCAGGACCGTCTTGTTCTCCGCTACGAACTCGCGGCCCTTTCCCACCGCCTTGTCCAAGGTCTCGCCAGCCTTTCCGGCCAAGTCGCGGAGATTCCCTTCGGTCCGCTTGGTGTACCGCCGCAACTGCTCGCGCGACTCCGCGCTCGCCTGGGGCGACAGCAGCAGCATCGCGACAGCACCCAATGCCGCGCCGCTCAGGAATGCCAGCAACACAGCCCCCAACGATGTCCCTCTCTCATCCGCCATTTGAATCCCCCTTTTCTGTGTGGATCCGTTCCTTCACCACCGCCGACGCCGCCTTGACTCCCGCCACCACACTGGCGAGATTCACCAGCAGGTTCCCGCTCTTGCCTCGGACGGTCTCGTGGACCTCCTGCACCGTGTCGCCCAGTTCGCCCACTGCGTGCAATAACACCGCGGCGTGCTCGACTCCGTCACGTGCCTGGCCCGCCAGCGCGTTCACATTCTCGGCCATCCCGCGCATCTCGTTCAGCAGCGGCGGCAACTCGCTGTTCAGGCGGGCCAGCAGTCGCTCCGATTCCGCCACTGTCCTGCGGACCTGGAGCAGAGTCGGGACCAGAAAGGCCACTAGCACGAGAAATCCGGCAGCCAGCACTCCAATTGCAATCTCAAGGATCATGGGTCCTCCGATCAACTTCAGTTAGGTCCGTTGGGTCCGTTGGGTCGGTTTGGTCCGTTGGGTCAGTTTGGTCCGTGTATCTGACGGAGCCTTCAACGGACTCAACGGTCTCAACGGACTAAACTGACCCAACGCTCCCATCACCGGATATTCGGCCGCCTGGCCCGCCATCCGGTCGCCTGTTCATAGGCATGCGCGCCGCGAAGCACCGTTTCCTCCTCGAAGGGCCGCCCCAGAATCTGCAGGCCGATCGGAAGGCCGGCCTTGCTGTAGCCGCACGGCACGGAGATGGCCGGAATCCCCGCCAGGTTCGCCGAGATCGTGTAAATATCCGAGAGATACATCTGCAACGGCTCCTGGATCTTTTCGCCGAGCTTGAAGGCGGGGGTCGGCATGACCGGCGTCACGAGCAGATCCACTTCCTGAAACGCCGCCTCAAAATCACGCCGGATGAGCGTCCGGACCGCCTGGGCCTTCCCGTAATACGCCTCATAATACCCGGCGCTGAGGGCGTAGGTGCCCAACATGATTCGCCGCTTCACTTCAGGCCCGAACCCTTCCTGCCGGGTCTTCATGTACATCTCTAGCAGATCCTTGGTCTGCTTGGACCGCAGGCCGTACCTGACCCCGTCATAGCGCGCCAGGTTCGAGCTCGCCTCCGCGGTGGCAATCAGGTAGTACGTGGCGATCGCGGCGTCTGTCGCGGGCAGCGCTACATCCTTGATTTCGCCACCCAGCTTGTTGAGCTCTTCAGCCGCCTCCCGCACGGCCTGCTCCACTTCCGGATCGAGACCCTCGGCGAAATATTCCTTGGGCAGCCCGATCTTGAGCTTCTTGACATCCTTTTTCTTGAGCGCCCTGGTGTAATCCGGCACCGGCACGTTGGCGGACGTTGAATCCAGGGGATCGTGCCCGGCGATCATGTTGAGCAGCATCGCCGCGTCGGTGACATCCTTGGTGATGGGGCCGATCTGATCCAACGACGACGCGAAGGCCACCAGCCCGAATCGAGACACCCGGCCATAGGTCGGCTTCAGCCCGACGACACCGCAGCAGGCGGCCGGCTGCCTGATGGAGCCACCCGTGTCCGACCCCAACGCGGCTACGCACTCGTCCGCCGCCACCGCCGCAGCGGACCCGCCGCTCGACCCGCCGGGAACATGGCTCAGGTTCCACGGGTTCCGACTGGGCCCGAATCCCGAGTTTTCGGTCGACGAGCCCATCGCGAATTCATCCAGGTTGGTCTTCCCCAGCAGCAGATATCCCTGGCCCCGCAGCCGGGCGATCACGGTGGCGTCGTAGGGAGGCACGAAGGTGCCCAGGATCCGCGAGGCGCAGGTGGTCAATACGCCCTCGGTGCAGATGTTGTCCTTGATCGCAAGCGGCATCCCCATCAGCGGCATCGTCCGGCGCCAGCTCTTGAGCTTTTGATCCAGGGCCTCCGCCTGGGCCATGGCCGACTCCTTGGTTAGTGTGATGTAGGCCTTGACCTTCGGCTCGACCTGGTTGATGCGCAGCGAATACCCGGAGACGATTTCTCCCGCGGTCACCTCGCCCTTGGTGAATTTCTCCTGGAGCTCGTGCAGCGTCAGTTTGTGCAACGACATAACAAAAACGGCTATAGGCGCGAGGCGATGGGCTATGGGCCGAAGAACCAGGTTCTATCCCATCGCCTATAGCCCATTGCCTCTAGCCTCGGCTCACGATTCGGTTGCGCTCGTCGACTTTGATGATGCGGGGCGCATGCCGCTTGATCTCTTCCTCAGCGTAATACTCGTAACAGAAGATGATGATCTGGTCTCCCACCGCGCCCTTGCGCGCCGTCGGACCGTTCAACACGATCTCGCCGCTGCCCCTCCTTCCGGCCATCGCGTACGTCATGAACCGTTCCCCGTTGTTGAGATTGGAAATGACGATGGCTTCATACCCCAGGATCCCGGCCGCATCCAGCAGGTCCTCGTCCACCGTCAGACTTCCCTCGTATTCCAGGCAGGCATCGGTCACGGTAACGCGATGAATCTTGGCCCGCAGCATTTGTCTGAACATGTTTTATCCTCGTGACGAGTGACGCGTGACACGTGACGAGCGAAGCTGGATCGAGCTATCCGGAAACCTGTCACCCGTCACTTGCCACCTGTCACTTAGCTTCGTTGATGATTTTCGCTACCACAAAGAAGCCGTCAGCCTGCTCCGGCGCGTTGGCCAGCGCCTTCTCAACCGGCAGGGATGGCCGGGCTTTGTCCTCCCGGAACACGTTGACCTGCTCCAGCACCGTCGCGGTCGGCTCCACCCCTTCGGTATCCAGCGCCCTGAGCTGCTCCACGTACGTCAGGATGGCGCTCAGTTGCTTGCTGAAGGCCTCCTTCTCGGCCTCGGTGATCTCCAGCCTCGCCAGCTTCGCGACATGCTCGACTTCTTGTTTGCTGATCTGCATGGCCTAAAATCGTTATGCCCGTTAGATCTGTTTAGTCCGTTATATCCGTTTGGACCGTTTCGGGTTCGATCGAAGTGCTCCGAAGAGACAAAGAGACCAAACGGACTCAACGGACCTAACGGACAAAACTTCCTCGTTCATTCTACCGTAACGCTTTTAGCTAGGTTTCTTGGCTGATCCACGTCGGCGCCCCGCAACACGGCGATGTGATAGGCCAAGAGTTGCAGCGCCACCGTGTAGAGGATGGGAGTCAGCAGCGCCGGCACATCCGGGATCGTGAACACCGCGTCCGCCACCTTGCCGAGATCGCGTTCCTCTTCGCTGATGAACGCGATCACCGGCGCGTTGCGGGCCTTGACCTCCATCAAATTGCTGACCGTTTTTTCGTACAACCGATCGCGGGGCGCCAGGACCACGACCGGCATGTCTTGATCGATCAAGGCGATCGGTCCGTGCTTCATCTCCCCGGCCGCGTAGCCCTCCGCGTGGATATACGAAATCTCTTTCAACTTCAGGGCCCCTTCCAGCGCGATCGGATAGTTGATACCGCGTCCCAGGTAGAGGAAATTCCGTTTCATGTGATACCGCTCGGCCAGGGCCACCAGCTCCGCGTCCCGCTTCAAAATGTGCTCCACGCGGGTCGGCAGCGCGACGATGCGCTCCAGCCAGATCCGGCCGTCGTGGGCATTGAGCACGCCGCGCACGCGCGCCAGGTGTAACGCGAGCAGGTAGAGGGCCGTGAGCTGGGCGGTAAAGGCCTTCGTCGAGGCCACGCCGATCTCCGGACCGCAGTGCGTATAGAGGACGCCGTCGGATTCGCGAGCCAGCGTGCTGCCCACCACGTTGACGATCGAGAGCACCCGTGCGCCCTTTCCCTTCGCCTCCCGAGCCGCCGCGAGCGTGTCCGCGGTCTCGCCGGACTGGGAGATCGTGATGAACAGATCATCCTTCTTCACCAGCGGATCGCGGTACCGGAATTCCGATCCGATGTCCACCTGAACCGGAGTCCTGACCATCTCTTCCAACAGGTATTTTCCCACCAACCCGGCATGCCAAGACGTCCCGCAGGCGACGATCCAGATACGGCCCACCTCGGCAAGCTGGGCGCGGGTCATTCCAATGTCCGGTAAATCCACCTCTCCGGTCTCAAAGCTGTACCGCCCGCGCAGGGTGTCGAGGATCGTCTGGGGCTGCTCATGGATCTCCTTGAGCATGAAATGCGGGTACCCGCCCTTTTCCGCCGCTGCCGCGTCCCACGTAATCCGCGTGGTCGCCCGTCTCGCCGGACTGCCATCGGCTCCCAGGATCCGAAGGTCCGAGGCCGTCACCACGGCCAGATCACCTTCTTCCAGATAGGTCACGTCCCGCGTGTGCGCCAGCATCGCGATGACGTCGGAGGCGACCAAGGCCGCGTCCTTGGTCCGGCCGATCACCAGCGGACATCCGGAACGAGCCGCCACCAGCCTGTCCGGCTCGCTCTCGCACACGGCCGCAATCGCATAGCTGCCCCGGATCTCCCGTACGGCCAGGCGCACAGCCTCCGCGAGGGACCGCGTCCGCTTCAGATGATGCCCGATGAGATGCGCCACCACCTCGGTATCCGTCTCGGATTCAAAGCGATACCCATCCTTCTGGAGTTGCTGTTTGAGCGGGAGGTAATTTTCGATAATGCCGTTGTGCACGAGCACGCAGCCGTCGGAGCGCTGTGGATGCGCATTCTCCTCCGAGGGTTTGCCGTGGGTGGCCCATCGCGTATGTCCGAGTCCGACCGTGCCGCCGAGG
>JBOHOM010000202.1:0-7281 GCA_050731075.1 Nitrospiraceae bacterium | reverse complement strand
CGATAAACGGAGCTCTTTGCCTCTTCAACCGCTCTGGATTAATCGGCATAGCTTGCTTGCGCTCTTCAGGAGAGATGTAGTCGTAGAACGCTTCCCAATCACCCCCCACGTAATCTTGGTTGCCTGGCAATCTCCACCCTGAAAAGTGGCGCACGATAGCTTTCTGCAATGTTTGCGGCAAGGTGATTACCGGCACGTTGTCCTTCGTTAATTCAATGGATGGCAATTTCTCCTGCTTCCATCGAATTTCGACATATTGCCGCCCAGACACAACGGGGGATTCCTCAGCGATTCCAAATCCTGCATAGCTCATGAGAAGTAAGCTTGCTAACATCCAACGCATTGAACCATTCACCTATCCCTTCTTGGGTTTATCCTTACCCTTCTTTGGCGGCTTCGGAGTTTTCGGTATCTTTGGATCATACTCAATATGGGGGAAATCGGGGACAGATTTATTTTCCATTCACCCATCCCACGCTGCGGCTGGGCTGGGAAGGATTCTCGCGAGAAGGAGGCACGCGGCATAGAGCGAACGTCCGCCGGAGCGGCGGGGACCCCACCCGGCGTCAGGAGAAGGAAAGCTGGAACTGACCAAAGCACCGCGATCACACGATCGCGGCTGCGGGAATTCCAGAAGGGTTCCGCTCCTGACCGCCGTGCTCACCCGTCGCAACATGAGAGCAACGGGTCCCCGGTGCCGCAAGAGGCGCGGAAGCGAGGGGCCGCGTGCCTCCGTTGCGCTCCGTCACCCCGGCCGCCCGCCTCTACTCGTAACGCAATGCCTCAATCGGGTTCAGCCGCGAGGCCTTCTGGGCGGGATACAGCCCGAAGAACAGCCCGACCGCCAACGAGAAGAGGAAGGCGACCACGACGGATTCGGCGGAGATGATGGTGGGCCAGCCCGCCACGACGGTGGTCGCGCGCGCCCCCAGAATGCCCAGGACGATGCCCAGCACCCCTCCAACCAGGCTCAGCGTCATCGCCTCGATCAGGAACTGGGCCAGGATGTGACGCCGCTTCGCGCCGACCGCCATCCGGACGCCGATCTCACGGGTCCGCTCCGTCACCGAGACCAGCAGAATGTTCATGATCCCGATGCCCCCGACCAGCAACGAAATCGACGCGATCGCAAACATCATCATGGTGAGCGTCTGGCTGGTCCCCTCCTGGATGCTTCCGATATCCACCTGGGTGCGGATCGTAAAATCATCCGGCTGTTCGGGCTGAAGGCGATGGCGGGCACGCAGCACGTCGCGGATGCCTTCGACCGCCTGCGGCAGGTCCTCCGGCCGATCGGTCGAGGCGAACAGCGCGCCGACCGAGCCAAGGAACATGGTCCCCAACACCTTCCGCTCCGCGGTCGTGAACGGAATGAAAATGATGTCGTCCTGGTCAGACCCCTGGGCCGACTGTCCCTTAGGCGCCAGGACCCCGATCACCCTGAACGGGACGTTCTTGAGCCGGATGGTGGAGCCGACCGGTTCTTCACCGGGGTCGTACAGATTTTCCACCACGGTTTGCCCGACCAGCGCCACGCGGGCGGCCGTATCCAGATCGGTCTGGGTGAACGGGCCGCCGCTGGTGTAATTCCAGTCCCTGATCGTGAGATACCCGGGCGAGATCCCGTTCACGGTGCCATTCCAGTTGCGATTGCCGTACACGATCTGCATCACATCCCGTTTGGCCCAGGCTGTCTCGCTCAGCAGCTGGACCTTTTTTTTGAGATCGAGCCCGTCCGCCACCGTCAGCGTCACCGCTCCCCCATGCCCTCCCCGCACCCCGCCGACGGTGGTGGCGCCCGGCAGCACAATGATCACGTTGGTCCCCATGCTCGCGATCTGGGCTTGGACCGCGGCCCTGGCCCCCTGTCCGATGCTGACCATCGCGATCACCGCCCCGACGCCGATGATGATCCCGAGCATCGTCAGGCCGGCCCGCAGCCGGTTACGCCCCAAGATCCGGAACGCCGTCAGGACCGTCAACAGGACAAATGCGTTCATCGTGCACCCTTAGCCCTTTCCCGCGTGAGCCGCCGCCGTGCTCCGGTCACCCACGATCTGCCCATCACTCACCTGTATTTGACGCGCCGAGTAGGCGGCGATATCCGTCTCGTGAGTCACCAGGATGACGGTCAACCCGTCCTGTCGGTTCAGACCCTGCAACAGTGTCATGATCTCACGGCTGGACTCCGTGTCCAGGTTGCCGGTTGGCTCGTCGGCCAGCAGGATTGCCGGAGCGGACACCAACGCGCGCGCGATGGCCACGCGCTGCTGCTGTCCGCCGGACAACTGAGCCGGGTAATGCTGCTCACGGCCGCTCAACCCGACCCGCGCCAGCGCCGCGGCGGCCTGCGCCCGCTGCTCGCGCAGCGGGACTGCCCTGTAAAAAAGCGGGAGCTGGACGTTTTCCAACGCGCTGGTCCGCGGGATCAGATTGAAGCTCTGAAAGATGAACCCGATTTCCCGGTTCCGGATCTCGGCGAGGGTATCCTGTCCTGCCCGCCCGACATCCCGCCCGTCCAGCCAGTAGTCGCCGCGAGTGGGGGTATCCAGGCAGCCGATAATGTTCATGAGCGTGGATTTGCCGGACCCGGAGGCGCCCATGACCGCCACGAACTCTCCGCGCTCGATCTCCAGACTGACACCGCGCAGCGCGTGCACCTCGACGTCGCCGAGCCGATAGACCTTCCAGAGGTCCTTTGTGACGATCAGTGCGCCCATCTCCAGAAAGGTTGAGGTTGAGGCTGAGGTTAAGTTCAAGACCGCAGTCCCAGTTTCCTCTCCAGCCTGAGCCTCAACCTTAACCTCAGCCTGGTTTTTTAGAGGCCGCGGTCGCGCGAACTTGGGCGACGCTGTCCCGAGCCGAACCCGGGCGGCAGGGCATGAGGATCGCGCCCTGATTTCTGCAATTCGATCCCCACGATGACCGCATCGCCTTCTTTCAACTGGCCGCTGACCACCTCGGTGGCCGTGCCGTCCGAAATTCCTGACTGGATCGGAACAGCCTCCGGGTCACCGGAAGGGCTTATTTCCCACACCGTTTTGGTCAAGGCCGAGTGAACGTCACTGGTGACAACAGGGTGAGCCGCGTTGGAGCCGGGAGCCGCGTGGTCCCCGCCCGATCCGGAGCCCTGACTGTCCGGTCGCTCCGACTTCGGCGGGGTGAACCGAAGCGCCGCGTTCGGCACTTTGAGTACCTGCTCCTTGTGGGCCACGATGATCGAGACATTGGCCGTCATGCCGGGCTTCAGGCGCAGGTCCCGGTTGTCCACTCCGACCACGACGTTGTAGGTGACCACGTTCTGCACGCTGATGGGGGCATTCCGGACCTGCCGGACCGCCCCATGAAACTGCTCCCCTGGATACGCATCGACGGTAAAGGAGGCCTCTTTCCCCTCCACGATCCCGCCGATGTCGGATTCGCTGACGTTCGTGTCCACCTGCATCTGCGTCAGGTCCAGGGCGATGAGGAAGAGAGTCGGGGTCTGAAAACCGGCGGTGACGGTCTGGCCGCCTTCCACATTGCGGGCGATGACGATCCCGTTCACCGGCGATCGGATGACGGTATATTTGAGATCCAGCTCAGCCGCATCGAGCACCGCCTGGGCCTGTTTGACTTGGGCCTCCGAGACATCAATCTGGGCCCCCGCCCCTTCGTACGCGGTCGCCGCCACATCGACATCATTCTGCGACACGAACTGCTGTCCCAGGAGCGATCTGGCGCGGTCCAGCTCGCGCTTGCGTTGAGCGAGCTCGGTCCGCGCTTTTGTCGATGCCGCCCTCGCATTGGCCAGGTTGGCTGCAGCCTGGTCCCGCCTTGCCTCGTAGACAGCCGGATCAATCCGAGCCACCACCTCACCGGCTTTGACCTTCGAGTTGAAATCGGCGTGCAGACTCTGGATTTTTCCTGTGACCTGGCTCCCGACCTGGACCGAGACAACCGGGTTGATCGTGCCGGTTGCGGTGACCACCGAGACCACGGTTCCCCGCTCGACGGGCGCGGTTCGGTACCGGATGGGGGCCTTCCGCTCCCCACTAAAAAACACGTATCCCCCGATGACCAGCCCCACCGCCAGGATACCAACGATCCAACCCGCTTGACGCACGCTTTCGCCCCTTCGCCGAAGGCTGAACGGTCTTACTGTATCTGCATTCTATGGACCCGGTTTCCGGCCTGTCAAGCAAACCGCCGCCGCACCTCACACACCCCACCCACTCCACCCAAAAAAATGAAGGCTCTTCCGAAACTCATGTTGGCCATCTCCAGGCCGTCAGGGCGAGGATGACGCGACCTTGCGCGTGTCGTCACCCGTTGCAATCGATAATGCAACGGGTACCCGGCACTGCCTCGTCTTTCCGCTGTTCTTCGGGCCGGTGGCCGGGCAGCCTCAGACTGCGCGCGTCGTCACCCGTTGCAATCTGAAAAGCAACGGGTACCCGGCACTCCATCCTTCTAGGCCCGGAACCAATAGATCTTGAGTGCGCGACGCGCGAGCACGTGAGGCTGCCTGGCCACCACATGCCCGGTCTTGGTGCGAGATGCGCGAAAACGGGGAATCAGCCTGGCTGCTCCCTACAAAGGTCGGAAGAGCCAAAAGAAAAGGCCATTCGCTCGGCGCGAATGGCCTTGCCACGCTTGCTCCCTGGTTATGTTCTCGGGGCGCCACCTTCTGTGATGGCGGGGATGGTCACGGGGAGACGGTGATCCGATCCTTGATCACGTCGAAGGTGCCTTTGGGAAGGACATCCTTCGCGACCAACTCTCCCTTGAGCCGATAGGGTCGATTCACCGCGACGCGCTCCGCGACCTCCTTCGACAGTCCAAGGAACAGGACCATATCGTTCGCCGACGCCGTATTAATGTTGACCAGCGCCAGACCGGGCTGCGGGGGGGCGGCCGGCACGGGGACCACGGTGGGCTGCGTCTCCGTGTGTGTATCCGTGGTCCCGGTTGAGGAAGACCCCTGAGGGGATGGAATCACCGCCGCCACCGGGGGATGTGACGAATCGGCCGGACTCGCCGGCTCGATCGCTCGTTGACGGTCCTTAAACTCTTTCTTGTAACGGGCAACCGTCGCTCTCAACGCCAGATTTTGCTTTGTGACGTCCTCGTACTCGCGCCGCAGCTTCCTCTGCTGGGCAGCCAGCTCTCTGACTTTATGCTCCAGATCTTTGATTTCGCCGTCGATACTCACCCGCTCCTTGTCGCGGCTGTCCTTGATACGCTGCGATTCGGCCGACGCCAGCTCGGTGGTGGCGGTCAGCTTCTCGTTCTGATCCTTCAGGGTTTTAACCTGCTGCTCCAACGCGGTCCTGAGCGCCTGGGTTTTTTCCAACTCGGCCTTGAGGACCTCCGTCTCCGCCACGGCCTCCATGTATTTGCTCTTCCCCACACAGCCCCCGCCCGCCACGAGGGACACGAGCACCGCGGCGATCACCACATGCGTCTTCATCCGGCCCTCCCCAGAGTTGAACATCGCCTTCACGAATCAGTTGATTGTGTAGTAGATCAAGCGAGTTTTGTCAATAGCGCCCGATGGTTCTCACGCCACCGCGGCTCCTGTTCCAAACGGTGTGGCGAGGCCCGTACGCCTTGACTCGCCACACAGAGTCTGTGAACATGCGTGCGACGCGGTGTGGTGAAGGCCGCTGCGCGGACCGGTCACGGAGCGCGGATGTCTGAGTGGGGTCCTGAGCTTGCTGTGCTGCTGGGTCTGGTGGAAGGGCTCACCGAATTTCTCCCCGTCTCCTCCACCGGACACCTGATCCTTGTCGGTCACCTTCTCGGGTTCAGCGGAGTGGTCGCGGCAAGCGTGGACACCTCCATCCAGCTCGGCGCCATCCTGGCGGTCGTCGCCTACGAACGGAAGAAACTCGCATCCTTCCTGTCACAAGCCGTCCAGGAACAGGCCATGTTGCGAAACCACGTCCTCGCGAGACCGGATCAAAAGTGGGGCAAGCTCTTCTCCCGCTCCGCCGAGCTGCATCGCAACCTCTGGTTCCTCATCGGTCTGGGCATTGCGTTTCTGCCGGCAGCCGTCATCGGCTTGCTGGCGCACCGCTGGATCGAAGCCCATCTCTTTAACCCGCACACCGTCGCCCTCGCCCTGATCGGCGGCGGCGTGATCATTCTGGCGGTCGAGGCCAGACCCCGCCGGGCGCGCTTCAGCCAACTCGACCAGATCGGTGTGAAGACCGCCCTGTGGGTCGGATTCGCTCAATGCCTGTCGTTGATCCCGGGCACATCACGCTCCGGCGCGACCATCATCGGCGGCCTGCTCGTGGGGATGGACCGAAAGATTGCGACCGAATACTCGTTCTTCCTGGCCCTCCCCACCATGATCGCGGCCACAAGCTACAAAATGGTGAATTCCATGGATCTGCTGACGCGGCAAGATTACGTGGCGCTGGGGCTGGGGCTGGTGGTTTCTTTTCTGGTCGCCTGGGCCGTCATTGCCGCATTCCTGGCCTTCGTCCAGCGACACACGTTGCGCTCATTCGCCTATTATCGGATGCTGCTCGGCCTGGCCATGCTGCTGGTGTTCGGATGAGCCGGCGGGGGGCCGTCGATGGGAATCCGTCAGGGCTGCTCGGCGACAGGCCCGACTTCTTTCTTCTCCAAGGCGAAGTGGACGATCAGAAAACAGACGCCGACGCTGATCGCAGCGTCCGCGACATTAAAGGCAGGCCAGTGGTAGGCATCAATGTAGAAATCCAGGAAGTCGATCACCTCTCCGAAGCGCATCCGATCCAGGAGGTTGCCGATCGCCCCGCCGAGAATGCCCGCGATGCTGAGCTGCCCGATCCAATCATCGTGACGCAGGCGAACAAAAATCGTTGCGAGCAGCACCATCGCGAACAGGGAGGTGAACCCGAAAAACAGCAGCCGAAATCCGTTACTGCTGGAAGCTAGAATCCCGAAGGCCGCCCCCGGGTTTCTGATGTACGTGAGGCTGAACAAATTGGGAATGACCGGAATGGATTCATGCAGCCGCATCGTCTGCATGATATGGACCTTGGTGGCCTGGTCGAGCAGGATCGTCCCGACGCTGACCATGGCCAAGATCAGATAGCGTGCGGCTGCTTCCTTCATCGGATCGCCTCGACGCAGCGGTCACACAACGTTGGGTGGTCCTGGAAGGATCCGACCGCAGGCCGGTAGTTCCAGCACCGCTCGCACTTCCCGCCTCCGGCTTTCACAACTGCCACCACAAAGTCAGGCTTGTGGGGGAGATGGTGGACGAGTTTCAGCTCAACCTGGGACACAATGAAAAGGCTGGGA
>JBOHOM010000201.1:0-5238 GCA_050731075.1 Nitrospiraceae bacterium | reverse complement strand
ACTCGCCCGCTGCACCAGCCATTCCTGATCCACGCTCCCAAGAGGCAGGCTGTGGTGACCATGCACTCCAGCACGCACGCGCGCTACGCCGCTGGAGAAGTAGATCGCCTCGGCTGACGAATGGCGGGCAGCGCCGCGGCAGCCTCACTCATTAGTAGCGTCACCTACCCCGCAGAGGCCGACCTGCTCCGTGCCCATCTGTCCCAGACGAGGCAGGATTGGCACTGAAGATCCAATTAGTTCCCATCATGCCAGGCCTCTCTTGGCCTGCCACGTGTTCAAGAACCCCGATGCACGTTTCCGGCCTTTTCATCGAATTTAGAACGGCTTCGCGGTATGCTCCTGCAGGTTCAACAACCAGAGAAAACGAATATGGTCCCGGCGCCCTTGTCTGATGCAGCGGTCGGAGAACGGAGGTTGAGGTCATGAGCTACAGGCGGAGCACCGTCAGACTAATCATCGAGCGGGACGGGCAGGTCCATCGTCATGGAAAGACTACCACCTGCAAGGTGGTTGACATGAGCGAGGAGGGAGTCCGCGTCAAGGCCCAGTCGCCGGTCACCGTCGGCGAGGAGCTGCAACTGGACTGCTGGCTGGTAAAAGATCGTTGGATTCGATGCACCGTCCAGGTTAAGTACGTGAGCTCACCCTACTTCGGCGCGCGGATTACCCATATCTCACCCGAACAACAAAGTCATCTCAGGGAGTACATCGACGAACTGATCACCACGAACTTCCCCACAATGTAACCGATTGCTCTTCGCTCCAAAAGAAACCACAGCACGGTTCTGACACCTTTATCCGACCCAAGATTGAAATTCTCGGGTACGGCTGCTACTGGCTCAACGGGATCGCGATCAGGATCCCCCCCATCACGTCATTCAACTTGAAATCACGCTTGGGGCTGCGAGGGTGCGCGTTGTGGCACCCGATGCAGGCTTGGGTCACAGCCCGGTCGGCATAAACCGCCTGGAAAGACCGCTCCCCTCCCATCGTGACAATTCCACTGTGCCGACGTTCCGGGTTCATCTTGACATCCTCGAGACCTTTCCGTTCGAATTCAGTCGCAGGCCCGTTCTGAGGGTTGATCGGCCACAGGCCGATGAGGCGATAGCGGACCTTGGTCCCGGTCTTCGCGGCAAGCTCGCTGGACTCCATCAAGAACTGAGCCGGCAAGGGCAAGGTGTGGGAGATGCGCCAGTCCTCCGACGCCACCATCTTGCCCCTCTTCTGCAGCCGTTCTACGACCTGAATCGTATAGAAGGTCCGGTCGGCTTCGACCACCGCGTGCAGATAGTCGGCGACCGTCTCGGGCGGAATGCCGGGCGGAGTCGCCGACTGCTTCCCGCACGCGGTAAAACTCCAGCTTGTGGCCATCGTCACGACGGCAACCCTTACGATCGTCCCGATGCTCGTCCTGGTCATGTGCAACCTCCTCGTTCGGCCTCCGGTTCGGCATCATACGCCCGATGGGGCACAATTACAGCAACCGGTTTGCCCACTCATTGCTATCAGCAGTATCTTGTCGCCTTGCAATGCGGTGAAGGCTCGCCTACACTCAGGTCCGACAACTTCGTCTGCCTCAATCTTGATTACCGAATTCGTCATCACCGAAAGGGAAAAGCCGAAGCGGCTCGACGTATTTCTCGCGAACCGCGAGCGCGACCTCTCCCGATCGGCGATCCAGCGCCTGATCGAGAAGGGACGGGTGCAGCTCAATGGCATGCCGGTCAGGGCCAGCCAAAAGATCAAGCCGGGCGACCGGATCACCTTCGACGTCCCCAAAGCGGAACCACTTGAGCTGAACGGCGAACCGATCCCCCTGGATATCCTGCACGAAGATGACGCCTTGCTCGTCCTGAACAAACCGGCCGGGCTCGTCGTCCATCCGGCGCCGGGGCATTGGACCGGCACGCTGGTCAATGCGCTGCTCTATCACTTTCAGAGCTCGGGCGGAACCGTATCGACGATCGGCGGCAAGGAACGGCCGGGGCTGGTCCACCGGCTTGATAAGGAGACATCGGGCGTGATGGTCGTGGCCAAGACCGATCAGGCCCACCGGGCACTCGCGGCACAATTCAAGCAGCATAGCATCACGCGCGTCTACGAGGCACTCGCGTGGGGCGCCGTGAAAAAGCTGGAAGGGGTGATCGAGCTTGCCATCGGACGGGATGTGAAGGAGCGCAAAAAATTCTCGGCTCGCACCGCCCGGCCGAAAGGTGCGGCGACGGCCTATCGGGTGGTCGAGCGGCTCGGCAAGCTGGCGACACTGGTTGAGGTCTTCCCTCGGACCGGCCGCACGCACCAGATCCGGGTGCATTTGGCGGCCCTCGGTCATCCCGTGCTGGGTGATCCCACCTATGGAGGGCCAAAGGTGAGAGAGCTTGAAGGGGTCACGATCCCACACGTCATGCTCCACGCACGGACGCTGGGATTCTTGCATCCCGCTACCGGCAAATACCTGCAATGGTCGGCGCCACGACCATCGGACATGGAGGCGGTCTACGACGCCGTGCAGGCCGCGGCCCGCCGGAAGGCGCGCGGCTCCATCGGGAGAGATCCTTGACAGACGGGAGCGGGGCAGGTATGTGTCAGCGACCTGAAGGGCTAAGACTGTGGAGATAAGTGAGGTGCTCGACGTGATCGGCAGCCTGGTGTCGGCGCTCAAGGCCTACAGCGCAAAGCTGCCGACGGTGGTGTCGCTTGCTGTGATGCCCGGAGGAATCAGGCCGGCACCGGAGGCGGTGGCGGCCTACGAGCAGACGGTGTTTCGATTCCGCACACAGGGGGAGACCTCCGCGTTCCGCCGGTTCAATGAACTGTTCCTCGAATCCCTGGAAGCCTTCGAGGGAGGACGGCTGTTGAGCGCCATCCAACCACTGCTCACCGTGTTGGATCACCTGGACCGCATGCGTCGGGAGAAGGAAATCGCGGTGACACCGGCGGAGGGAAAACGGATGAGTGAATACCGGGCGACGCTCAATCGGATCCTACCGGGGAACCAGCCGGAACTGGAGGGCGCCGGGAAAGGACTGTGAACTCTAAACGTTTGGTCCGTTTTGTCGGTTGGGTCGGTTTGGTCCGTTAACGGACTGAACGGACTTAACGGACACAACGTCCTAGTGTCCCATTTTAGGGCCGGCAGCGTTGGAGCCCTGCGTGACCAGCTTGAACTGGACGGTTTGCTGACAGTGGGGGCATTTGTAGCGGATCGTGTTCTCATCGGGATAGTCGACCTGCTCTTCCTTGACCCACATCAGGCGTCCACAGAAGGGACAGGTCCGGACCTGCGTGTGCATGAATCAACCCTCATCCAAGAGCGAGCGGCAAACAGCTTGTCGCTGTAAGCTATGAGCTGAGGCTGTACTGTAATACAAAGCAACCGCCGCGCTCAAGGCCATGATCAGGTTTTCAGAACGAAAGGATTTTGACCCTGCTCACCTGGTCCAACTCTATGAGCGGGCGCCTTGGGCCAAGGGGCGGACGGCGGAGGAGACGCGCCGGATGCTGGAAAACACGGACCTTGCGCTGTCGGCCTGGGAGGGGGAGCGCTTGATCGGATTCGGGCGGGTCTTGACCGATTACGTGTACCGGGCTTCGATCTGGGACGTGATCGTGGATCCGGCCTATCAGGGCCAGGACATCGGGACCCAGCTCATGGAGCGCATTCTGCACCACCCCCACCTGAAGCGGGTCGAGCTGTTCTGGCTCTGCACCCGCGACAAGCAGGCTTTCTACGAGAAGCTAGGCTTCAGCGCGGACGAACAGACCGGCATGGTGTGGGCGCGCGCGAAGCAGGCTAGACTCGAATAACAACTGGAGCCATGAAGCCTTTTTGACTTAATTCCTCGAGAGCAGCAAAAGAACCCAGAATATGCTTCCCTTCCTCGTCTACACATCGGGAGGAAGCTCCACATTCGTGGTACTGCTCGTGTGGGCTCTGGCCCCATGGGCCGGTATACCACTGACTGTCCCTTTTGCCTTGCTTGGCTCACTTATTTTAGTGCTGGCAGGCATTATTAGCCTCAATCGAACACAACGTGCCAACTTCGTTGCAGTACTCGGCACTTTGTTTACCTGGGCGTTTTGGGGGCCGGCTGCTGGATCCATGCCTCCGACCAATTCCCGCCTCTATGCCCAACTTGCATTTCCGTACATTCTGCTGACCATCTGCACGCTCTACTCGCTCATTGCACTTATTCGCTATCGCATAGTTGTAAGCACCGGAGAACAACGTACGTCACGAATAGCTTCTTGGAAGTTTCCTGAACAGGTCAGTCGGCCAGCAGGAGGCCTGAAAGTCCTCTTAGTCCTATTCGTCCTGGGTATATCTGCCCTCGCATTCTTTTTCCTCTTATAGTTATGACTTACGCGGCAACTTTTCTTAAGCGCTTGCGCCGACGAACAACCCTGTCGTAGCGAGGAGCACCATCGCGGGGCTGGATGGCAGGTCCCAGAGGTAGGAGAGCATCACCCCGCAGGCCGCCTCCTTGGGTTTGCGTTGAAGGTTACTCGCTGAGAACAAATTGTTCCTGTTCGGTGGTCTCCACCGCTCCTGGGATCAGTCGTCTCACCCATTCGATCGCCTCCATGCCCGAGAGGCCAAGGACCCTCTTGGCAAGACACGCGGCAAACATGCCGGTGCGGCCGATCCCTGCGTGACAGTGAACGACCACATGGCGGCGGGCTTGGGCGTGTCCAATCGTTGCCGAGAGGGCGTGTTCGAGACGGACCTTCGCAGGCGCAGCAAAATCAAGGATAGGGACGTGGATCACGTCGAAGCCTTCCCGCGCATAGAGCGCTCGAAGGTCTCGCCTCGCTTTTCGTACACATTCCTCATCACCGGCCAGCACCACGACCACGGACACCTCCTGTGCTTTGAAAGCGTCCAACGCCGACCCCTGCGGATCAAAATCTCCAAACGGCATCGGGCTGCAAAAAATACGACCCGGCAGACCCAACGGCAGTTCCGTCAGCGAGATGGCTTCCCATCCTGTCATACCGGCCAGATTGTCCTCTGAGTTGAAACCAATCTCGTTTACGAGGCTGCTACTAAGCCGGCGCGCCTGAGGCGCTTGGGCGAGAGGAGGACAGAGAGAAAGAACACCGTCGTGGCCAGGAGCACGATCGCGGGGCTGGCTGGTAGGTCCCAGAAGTAGGAGAGCATCACCCCGCCGGTCGCGCAGAAGATTCCGATGCCCACCGAATAGGCGGTCATGTGGGAGAGGCTGTGGGTGA
>JBOHOM010000200.1:0-4631 GCA_050731075.1 Nitrospiraceae bacterium | reverse complement strand
CTGTTCATCGGTGCCGACGCCTTGTTTCCGACGGCCGCGAAGACGCAATTGGGCTTCGGGAAATATACCCTTGGCCCGGGTGTCGCACTGGCCGTCCCGATGCCCCGGGCACGCTCTCTGTTCTTTACGGTGGTCCAGGACTTCAACTCCGTCGGAGGCGATCCCAGCCGCGCCAACCTCCACTTCATGCAAGTCCAGCCGGTCTTCAACACCATCTGGTCCGAGCGATGGTGGACCTCTGTCTTGGGGACCTGGAACATGAATTGGAATCAAAACCGGCAGACCTCGTTGAACGTGGTCGGCGAGGTTGGCCACCGGTTTGATAACCATTGGAACGCGTTCGCCGGGGCCGGGGTGGGAGTGATCGGGAAGGATACGCCATTTGGCCTGGACTACACGGTGCAAGCCGGCGTGCGCTGGGTGTTCCGGACGCCCCTGATTCCGAAGACGTTTTTTGGAGGGCCGCTCGGCCCGGACGACGCCCGATAATTGGTTTCGCGTCTAGCCGGCGTGCCGGAGGAGAGCAGTCAATATGACGAAGTTCGGCAGGTGATGACCACACCATTTACAGAGGAGGTGCGCGATGAAGTCTCAAAGCCGTATCGTCTCGTGTCTGTTCGCTCTGGTCGTGGTCGCTGGGTGCGCCTCAACCGAGGTCACCAACCGCCAGATACTCGGGTCAGGCCAGGACAGGGTCAGGTCTTGACTTTGACAATTGCCGCTGCGAATGGGGCGAGGGACTTGCCGCGCGCTTCCCTCACGGCAGCCGTGGCGCACTCCCTGAGGCAAGCATCCGTTTGGTCGCTTCGATAAACTCCCGTGCTCGTTGCATGATCACGTCGGCGTCTGCCTGACTGATATCCGCCGGCGCATCGTAGTCGGCCGACTGTCTGGCGCGGTAGGCGTCCAGCAGATACCGATGAAACTTTGGATCGAGTCGCCCTGTCTTGGCGAAACGTTCGCCGAAGGTTCCATGTACGGCGCCGTGTGACGAGAACTCCAGCCCTTCCTCCACAAGCGCCCCCTCGGCGGCGTAGAACATCGCGTAGTAGGAACGCGACACCGCAATCTCCGGATGGCCTGAGCGAAGGAGATCCTGGGAGGCGAGGAGATTCTCAGTGGCCTTGGCCAGCAACGCCTCGGTCTGGCCTTTCATCCGACCTCAACACCCTCACGGTGCAGGCTCTTCGCGAGCAACGTCCGTTGGCGTTCCCAGTCGGATTTCCGGACCGGGATCAGCGAGATGGTAATCCCATGTTTGAGCGACAGTTCCGCGACAAGCCCACCGGTCCGGTCAATAATCGGCCACGGACGTTCGAAGTCCTCAAGCACCGCGGCGACATCGAGATCCGAACCCGGACGAGCCGAACCTCGCGCATAGGATCCGTAGAGAACCAGGTGGCGGAGGTTGTTCCCATAGAGTGTCACCAAGCCCGCCTTAAGGTCGGCGAGAGCGGCCTGGATGTTCGCGCGATTCAGGATGGTGTGCAGACTGGTTGCCCTCATGGAGAGACGCCTCTCGAAGCCCGCTGCCTGAGACAAGACTGAGCCTACACAATGGGCGCCGAATTGTCCAGCAGGCGGATTGCCCGGCGTGGCCGCAGGGAGCCCGAGGAGGTACCCGGGGACCGAAAAGGAGAGCCAGGACAGGGCCAGGTCTTGAAAAGGAAAAACGTGCCAGGCTGCTTTTCTAGGAACTTTCAAGTTAGTCAGACACTCCTTGATGCGTCCCTCCCCCGCGCCTCCCGCGGGGAATCCTGAGGGCGCCTTCCTAGCCGCTCATGCTCCGCTAGACATCGCTGCCTGTCTCGTGTAACGTTCTCCCGGCCTTTCTCCCATCGGTTGTCTGCTCCCTTGCCTTCACCACTCAGTCGCACGGGCCAAGGAGGTCACCGTGGCCATTCAATTGGCGGTTGCAGTTCTCGCCGTTCTGGTCCTGCTGTTCGCCACGATCAAGATCGTCCCGGAATATCAGCGCATCGTCGTCCTGCGTCTGGGCAAAGTCCTGCCACGGCCCAAGGGACCGGGCATTGTCATAATCATTCCGGTCATCGATCGGCCCATTCGGGTGGACCTCCGCGAGACATATCTCGAGGTCCCGCACCAAACCTGTATCACCAAGGACAATGCGGGGATCTCCATCGACTTCCTCATCTATTCGAAGGTCCTTGACCCGACCGCCAGCGTGGTTCAGGTCCAAGACTTTGCCGGGGCTTCTCAGGGCATTGCCACCACTACGCTCCGGGCGGTTGTGGGCGACATCCCGCTTGACGATGTGTTAGCGAAGCGGGATCAGATCAACCACCTCTTGCAGGCCAAAATGGACGAGGTGACCCAACGCTGGGGGGTGAAAATTACCACCGTTGAGATCCGTGAAATCACTCCGCCTAAAGAGGTGCAGGAAGCCATGACGCGTCAGATGTCCGCCGAGCGAAGCCGGCGGGCCACTGTCACCGAGGCGGAAGGGGCGAAGCAGGCAGCCATTGCGGTGGCCGAGGGTGAGAAGCAGGCGGCGATTCTGAAAGCGGAAGGGGACAGGCAGGCGGCGATCTTGCGGGCGGAAGGGTTCGCCCTGGCCCTGAGAAAGATCTTTGAAGTGGCCAAGGAGGTGGACTCGAAAACCATGAGCCTGCAATATCTGGAGACGTTGAAGGTGATGGGGACCAGCCCTTCCACTAAGTTCATCTTCCCGATGGAGTTCAGCTCTTTCCTGGCCGGCTTGTTGGGAGATAGTAAGAAGGCATTCAGTAAAGAGTGATCGAGGAGGTGAGAGAGGACTCTAGCCACAAGCGAGGCAACTGGACTCAAAAAGATTGATTTCGATGGGCCATCCCTAATTTCCACCCGGCGAGCGGCCCCCGGCAGGGGAGGTCCACGCCCGCGCAAGAAATCTTCCCATCAGAACCCGTCAGCACCCTTCATCGGTGAAAGCCACTGCTCGGGCCACTCCTCTCGAAAGCCGACTGCCAACGCGCGTTCGTGCGCGATTGGAAATAACTCCTTCGGGGCTGTGGCTTGACAAGGCTCATGGACCCCTCTAGCCTTCGTGCAACCGAGGCGCCTTTTGACTCCGGCCTGGCTCCGCGACGGGACCACGTGAAGCATGAAGCTGCCGCATGCGGACGATTTGTTGGTAGACCGCGAAAAAGTCACACAGTATCTGCTTTCTCCCACTCATCCCGATGGAAGCGCGAAAGCAAAGTTTTTCTCTCGTTTTGGCTTTCGTCTCGAAGAATGGCAGGGGTTGGTTGAGGCGCTGCGAAAGCAGGGCGCGAGCTACCCAGTTGTCAAAACAGTGGAATCCTCGTACGGTACGCGCTATGCTGTAGACGGTCCGCTGGAATCGCCCGATAGGCGCAACCCGATGGTGCGTACGGTCTGGTTGCTTGAGCGAGGCAGCACAACGCCGCGATTGATCACTGCTTATCCGCTTGAGGAGGGATCATGATCAAGGAACATGATCGAATCGTGCTGACGAGTGATGTGCCTGAAGAAGGGTTGAAAGCAGGCGACGTGGGAACAGTCGTCCATGTGCACTCAAAGGGCGAAGCCTTCGAGGTTGAGTTTCTGACCCTGGATGGTCGAACGGCTGCCGTTGCCACTGTCAAGGCTCTTCATGTGCGCCCTGTGACCAGTCGGGACCTCACGCATGCGCGGCCCCGGGAAGTCCCGGCTTGATTGATCTGTCCGGCTCATCATACTTGTACCCGTCAATGACTCCTCCTCAAAGACTGCTGACGTTCCTTTACGTGCGCGGTGCCCGGCAGGGAAGGCCCGCCCCTTGACGCCATCGGAGGGCAGGGGATATCCTCAACCGACACGGACGCGCACCGCGTCGGAAGCTGAAGTGGAGGCGGTGGTGATAGATTCGCCCGCAGACGTTTTGAAGAAAGCGGCTGAACCGGAATGTCCCGCCAAGTCCACCCAGGACTACGTCGAGGATCTGGTCAAGAAGGCCAGGGCGGCGTCCCGGCTCCGCGGACGGGCTCGTCGGGCCATCTCCTCTCCTTTCCTTCATGTTTTTCGCAGATGGGTCACTTCACTTGCTCGATGTCCGGCAGCTTGCAGGTCTTGGTTCGTCGGCGCGGCTGTCGGGCGCTGGATCTTGATTTCTCTCTGTTCAGCAGGCCACGCCAGAATATATGGCTTGCCGTCAGGTGTACCCGGACGTATACTGGGTTCATGCTTGATTGGAGTCAGTGTCCGAGTGTTGAGCGGGTGCCCGGGAAAGTCAGCGGCGCCTGGGTGTTCAAGGGCACGCGCGTACCCGTGAAAGCCCTGTTCGCAAACATCGAAGATGGGGCTCGCGTTGATGATTTTCTCGCGTGGTTTCCCGGCGTGACTCGCGAGCAAGTCGAGGCCGTGCTCGAACACGCCGAGCGTAGTCTGGCCGAGGTGTGAGCGGGCCCCCATTTTGCCCGCGGCCTGATGAAGATTCTCTTTGACCAGGGAATGCCGGTGTGGAGATGGAGAACGCCCGGACGAGATTGGAGTCAGGGGCTGATGCTGGAGCCGTCCGACCAGACCCGGTCATCGACGCGTACAAGCGGCATATTGACCGGACCTTGCTGCGTGAGAACCTCAAGCTGACGGTCGAAGAGCGCTTCCTCAAGCTGCAGAAGCTCCAGCAG
>JBOHOM010000199.1:0-24369 GCA_050731075.1 Nitrospiraceae bacterium | reverse complement strand
GGTCAGGCGTTGTTCGAATCACGGAGATTCAGCACCAGCAGCTTCGGCTCGGTCATCTCCTCGATGGCGTAGCGCACCCCTTCCCGACCGAGCCCGGAGTCTTTCACCCCCCCATAGGGCATGTGGTCCGCGCGGAACGTCGGAATCTCATTGGCCAGGACCGTGCCCACCTCAAGTTCGCGGTAGGCCCGGAACAGCCGGCTGACATCGCGGCTGAACACCCCGGCCTGGAGCCCGAACTCAGAGTCATTCAGCGCCTCGATCGCCTGGCCGAACTGCTGGTACGGCGTGACCGTCACGACCGGGCCGAACACCTCCCGGCACGAGACCTTCATCTCCGGGGTGACATCGGCCAGCACCGTCGGCTCCATGAGTGAGCCCACTCGCTTCCCGCCCGCCAGTAGCCGGGCGCCTTGCGCGACCGCCTCACCGACCCAGTCCTCCACGCGCCGGGCCGCCCCCTCGTCGATCAGCGGCCCGATCACCGTGGCCTCGTCGGACGGATCGCCTGCTTTGAGCGTGCCGACCCGAGCCAGCACCCCCGCCACAAAGCGATCGTACACGGCCTCATGCACGTAGATGCGCTGCACCGAAATGCAAGTCTGGCCCGAGTAGACAAAGCCTCCGGCCACGCAGCGCTGAACCGCCACGTCCAGGTCCGCATCCGGCTCCACGATCACGCCCGCGTTCCCACCCAACTCGAGCGCCACCCGCTTTTTCCCGCACTTCGCCTTGAGCATCCAGCCGACCGCCGCGCTGCCGGTAAAGCTCAGCAGTCTGAAGCGCGGGTCCGTCACCATCTGTTCGGCCACCGCGTTCTCGCAGGGAACGACGCTCAGAGCCCCCGGCGGCAACCCCGACTCCAGCACGATTTCGCCCAGCATCAGGGCGGTCAACGGCGTCTGGGGAGCCGGCTTCAAGACCATCGAATTCCCGCACGCGAGGCACGGGGCCACCTTGTGCGCGACCAGATTGAGCGGGAAATTGAACGGGGTGATGCCGAGCACCGGTCCGATCGGAAAACGCCGGACGATCCCGAGATGGCTCTCCGTCCCCGGCATCAGGTCGAGCGGGATCACTTCTCCCGGAATGCGCTTGGCTTCCTCCGAGGCGACCGTGAACGTCTGGATCGACCGGCTCACCTCGCGCCGGGCGTCCGAGATCGGCTTGCCCGCTTCGGCCGTCATGGTCCGCGCCAGCTCTTCGCGACGCGCGGCCAGGGCGTCGGCGATCTTGCCGAGCGCGCCGGCCCTCGCGTGCGCCGGCAATCGTCGCATCGCTGAAAACGCCGCGACCGCCGCCCCGATCGCCTCGTCCGCTTCCGCCTTGCCGGCCTGACATACCTCGGCCACCGTCTCCCCGCTGAACGGGTTGACCACCGTGGCGACCCGGTCCGTGCGCCGCCACCGGCCGCCGATGAGGAATGGCCTTGCCGGCTTCACGTGGCTGTTACTCCGTGGACTCATCGATCGGGATTCTGCTGGCGGGAACCTTCGGCGGTTCGACCTCTGCGTGGGCCTTCAGAGCTTTGGCGATCAGTTCCTCAGTCCCCCAGTCCCGGATGGCTTGCAGCGTGAACGCCTCATACGTGGAGATGCCGTGGCAGGTGGGGCAGTCCGGCATCGGCACCTTCCGTCGGAACACTTCACTCAGACAGGACATGCACACCAGCAGATCAGGTTCACCCTCTTCACACTCGACCGGCCAAAATGGTTGTTCGTGCGACATAACGCCCTTCTTCCTGTCGGACATTCCGGATTGGGGTCAGCCCGCATCTGGCAGCACACCGCTCAGCGCTGTTTGCCACGGGCTGCTCGCCGTTCAGCAAGTAAGGATAGGCTCTCCCTGCCGGGAATTCAACCCTTCCCTTTCGGACTCGGTGTGCCGAGCAGACGATCGATCTGTTTCTGGAACACCTCGAAGGGAACCGCTCCCGGGATCGCGATCGGTCGCTGCTGGCCCGTGCCCTGCGTCCTGAGCAGGACAAACCCAGGGGTGCCGACAAATCCCAGCCTGACCCCTTCCTCCCGGTCCCGGCGTATCGCGTCCGTGTGAGGAGCCTCCTCCAGGCACTTCGAGAACAGCGGCAGATCGAGACCGATGGTTTGGGCATGCCGTTGGAGATCGGCCGGCCCTAATCTCCTGTCATCTCCGAACAGTCGGTCATGCATTTGCCAGTAACGACCCTGGTCGCCGGCGCACCGGGCAGCCACCGCGGCATCCAAGCCAGGCCCCTGGAACCCACGCGGGAAGTCCCGGTAGAGAAACCGCACTTTTCCGGTTTCAATATAGTCGGCCCGGAGTCGGGGCCAGGTCTCCCGGAAGAATTTGAGGCAAAAGCCGCAGGTGAAATCCGAATATTCGATGAGCGTGACCGGCGCCTGGGGGTCACCTCGCTCCCGGCCATCGGCGCGTGCCAGGAGATCGGAGAGTTGCCCGCCCCCCAGCACCGCCGGCGCCAGGAGGAAGGGAAAGGCAAAAGTCAAAAGGCAAAAGGTAAAAGTGCGGATAAGCGCGTGCTCCTCTTTGCCGTTTTGATTCTTCACGTTTGCCTTTTTACTTTTACCTTTTGCCTTGTGCCCCTCGAGGGCATGCTACTCGTGATTCGCCTGGACCCCGGCGCGAAGGCGTTTCGCCGTCTGCCGGCGTTTTTTCTCGGCCAGCCGACGTTCGATGGCCGGCTTCGGCTGGCGGGTCGGCACGCGCGGCTTGGGTACGCGATTCAAGAGCCGGAGGCGCGCGATCAGGCGTTCGAACGCGGTGTCCCGGTTCCGGTGCTGGGATCGCGAATCGGCGGCGATCACCCGCACCCCGGACGGCAGGTGTCGCAAGCGAACCGCCGAGTCCGTCACATTCCGATGCTGACCGCCCGGACCGGAGGCCCGGAAGGTTTCGACCACCACTTCGCGTTCCAAACGGGCGCGGTCGGTGCTGTAGGGAGGGCCGGAAGATTGTGAAGTCGGTTTCATCCTCCGAACCGGTCGCGGGCGGGGAAACCCTCCGGCAGACGTGGTCAGGCCTTCTCGTGCTTCTCCCGGACCCGTTCCAGCAGCCCCATCATCAGCAGCGGCCAGACAACGGTCGCATCGCTCAACACCTCTGCATAGCGGCCACCTTCCTGCGGGGGAACGAACTTGCCCCAGGAAATGCCCTCGTTATACGTGCATCCGCTCAGCCCGCCCCAATAGTCCGGTTCCGGGCAGATGCGGACCCCGTACTGAAAACGCGGCGGCTTCACCGACAGCCCCAGGCGAATGTTGCCGATCTCCACGTAGGGTGCCACCTGTTGCGCCCAGTTCCTCGGGACCCCTCCTCCGATCGTGAAGATGCCCAGGCGTTTGGCCGGCAGCAATCGTGTCGTATAACTGTTCAAATCCAGGTAAGGGTTATAAGAAGGCAGCGCCTGATGCAGGGCGTGCAGCACGCCGAGGTCTCCATCCCGCTTCTGCGCCTGGCTCCTTGCACGATCGAGTTGCTGGCTCATCGCCCACGTCCCCACATCCAGGCCTATCTCGGAGTCGGTAAAGGCCGGGATATAGACCGGCACCTGCTTCAAGTAGGCGCTTTTCAGGATGCCGCTCCCTTCGAACTCCTCCGCGAGCGTCTTCCCGACTTCCCGGGTTAACAGTTCCGATGAGAGGGGTTGATCGGACTTGAGCCGCTTGAGTGTTTGCCCGACGACGTGCTCGACGTAATTGAGGTTTGCCTCCATCTCAAGCGTATCGTAAATGCGGTTGTAACCCTTCCGGTACAATTCCGCATCGCTCATCGAGGGTCGGTGCCGATAGTGGATCTTGCCCACCGACTCGCTCAGCCCGTGGGCGATCAACGCTCCGGTGGACACCACGCACTGCACCATCCCATGATCGATCATCGTGCTGATGATCTTGCCCATCTTGGCGATGGTCATGGCGCCGGACACGGTCATCACCACGAAGCAGTCAGGGTCTGTGATCATGGCCGATAAGATGTCATAGGCCTCTCCCAGCCGCCGTCCGCCGAACGCGGTCTTGCTCATCGCGACCAGGAGGTCCGAAAAAGAACGAACCTTGGCAGGATCGAACGGTTCGAGGGGTTCTAGCCCGTCCTGAGCGCCGTCATGAAATTCGCGTGGCTGCATCGCGCGCCGCTCCGGAGGAACGTTTGCAGGGATTGCGTGAGCGTTAGTTATACACAACCACCCCGCGCGCGTCAATTCCGACACGGGGTCTGGCGCCATTCCAGACAGAAAACAAGCACGTTCACCGGCATAAAGAATTTGAGCCTACTGGAGGCAAAAGAACTCTCCGCCGCGAGGCGATCGAAGCGGGCGGGTCACACGAAGTGTGGTATGGCGGAGATGCTCCTTGTCGCGAAGCGACACCTTGTTTCGGCACCCAACCTCATTGCCTGCAGGTATAACTGGCGTGCCACTGCCTGTTGGCGAATGATCCGAGTGCTTCTGTCGCGCCAAAGAATCTGAGCCTACTGGAGGCACAGGAACTATCCGCTCACATTTGATTGAAGTGAGCGGTTCAAGCGAAGCTTGGTATGGTGGTCCCAACGGGATTTGAACCCGTGTCTGAGCCTTGAGAGGGCTCCGTCCTAGGCCAGGCTAGACGATGGGACCAGCCGGGTCGTCAGCAGACAAACAGGATGGGAATCAACGGGCTGGACTCTAACATAGGGGATACTGCTTTTCAACGAGAGGGAGTGTCGGAATGAGTACACATTGAGGTGTTTCTCGGCACGCATAGATCCGAGACAGCGATAAAGAGCGTGCCGATCAAGCGAAGCTTGGTATTCGAAGTTCGCTTGAGGCAAGGTAACTATCCTCGCCCATTTGATCGAAGGGCGAGGTTCAAGCAAGCTTGGTATGGTCCACAACGGGATTTGAACCCGTGTCTGAGCCTTGAGAGGGCTCCGTCCTAGGCCAGGCTAGACGATGGGACCAGCCGGGTCGTTCCGTGCGCAGGCAAGATGACTCGAGGCGGGTTGGAATCTATCACAGAGATGCCGGCTTTTCAACGCGCGCGAGCGCAACAAGCGGAGGATAAAAAGATGGATCTCTTGGCGCGCGATCGATGCAATACCCCTCGCGCTCAGCGACTGGACCGTGTAGAATCTGACACTCTCCGCATGGAGCCAGCCGCACGTCGCTGAAACGGAATCTCGAGATGACGCCATCCAACCCGGTTCCAGAACTTACCCTGCGCCCCGGTGACGCCCTGTTGGTCGCCGACATCCAGAACGACTTTCTTCCGGGGGGCAGCCTCGGGATCACCGGGGGAGACGAGGTCGTCCCGGTCCTGCTCCGCTACATCGCCAAGTTTCACGCGCAGGGGTTGCCGATTTTTGCGTCACGCGATTGGCATCCCCCGCACCACTGTTCGTTTCGAGAGGAGGGGGGCCAGTGGCCGGTGCACTGTGTGATGGGATCATCCGGGGCACAGCCCCCTCCCCGGTTCTCCCTGCCGCCCTCAACGCTGATCATTCACAAGGCGACCTGCCTCGACAAGGACGCCTATTCCGCCTTCGAGGGCACCGCGCTGGAGACCTCGTTGCGGGCCGCCGGGGTGCGCCGCCTGTTCGTGGGAGGGTTGGCCACCGACTACTGTGTGCTCAATACGGTCAAGGATGCCCTGGCGCGCGGATTCCCGGTCTTCCTGCTCGTGGATGCGATCCGGGCCGTGAACCTGCACCCGGATGATGGCCGACAGGCCGAGGAAGAGATGAGGCGCCTGGGAGCCGCTCCGATTCGATGCGAGAGCCTCACCGGATGACCCTTCAGCCGAGCCTGCTGCTGACCGATCTCTACCAGCTCACCATGCTCCAGGCGTATCTCGAGCAGGGGATGGAAGAGCCAGCGGTCTTCGAGTTCTTCGTGCGCAGGTTGCCGCCCACGCGCGGGTTTCTCATGGCGGCCGGCCTGGAACAACTGCTGGACTACCTGGAACACCTGCACGTCTCGGCAAAAGAACTGGAATGGTTGACCGAGAGCGGCCGCTTCAGCCGAGCGTTCGTGGAGTATCTGGAACGCCTGCGGTTCACCGGCGATGTGCACGCGATGCCGGAGGGAACCGTTTTTTTCCCCGAGGAGCCGATCGTGCGGGTCACCGCTCCGATGCCGCAGGCGCAACTGATCGAGACCCGATTGATCAACCTCCTCCACTTCCAGACCGTGGTGGCGTCCAAGGCCGCGCGGTCGGTCCTCGTGGCGGCAGGAAAACCGCTGGTGGATTTCGGCTTGCGTCGCGCCCATGGCGCGGAAGCCGGGCTCCTCGCAGCCCGAGCGGGTTACCTGGCCGGGTTTTCCGGGACGGCCACCGTGCAGGCAGGCATGCTCTTCGGCATTCCCGTGTACGGCACGATGGCCCACTCCTTCGTGCTGGCCCATGCGGACGAGGTCGCGGCGTTTGAGCATTTCGCATCCGCGCAGCCTGAGAACGTCGTCCTGTTGATCGACACCTACGACACGGAGGCGGCGGCCCGCAAGGTGGTGACACTGGCTCCCCGTTTGAAACAAAAGGGAATCACCATCAAGGGCGTGCGGCTCGATAGCGGCGACTTGGCCGATCATGCCAGCAAGGTGCGGCGCATCCTGGACGAGGGGGGATTACCGGGCGTCCGAATCGTGGCCAGCGGGAACCTGGATGAGTCCGTGTTGCAGGCGCTGGCGGCGGCCAACGCGCCGATCGACAGCTTTGCGATCGGCACCAGCCTGACGACCTCCGCCGATGCCCCCTACCTGGACTGCGCCTACAAGCTTCAGGAATATGCGGGGCGGCCCTGTCGAAAGAGGTCGGAAGGGAAAGCGACCTGGCCGGGCCGGAAACAGGTGTATCGGCACTACGACGCAGCCGAGCGCCTCGCCTACGATGTCGTCACACTCGCCGATGATCCGCAGGATGGGAAAGCCCTGATTGAGCCGGTCATGCGCGCAGGCCGGCGTCTCGCGCCTGCCCCTCCGCTCTCGGCCTTGCGCGAGAGCGCCACCGCCGACTTGGCGCGCTTGCCCGAGCCCTTGCGACAGCTTCGGGAGGGTCCTGCTGTCCCTGTCAGAGTCTCCTCCGCCCTTCGCGACCTGGCCAAATCACTGGACGAGCGGGGCTAAGACTCCTCGCCAGCCATCAGGTCCGGCACCTCCTCACGACCGATCTATGGTAGAAAGGCGCGATGCCTCTCTCCTCATCCATGAGAACGCTCTCCTTCCTCCTCTGGCTCTGCGCGGCGGGGCTGACTCCGGCCCAAACATTCGGGTGGGGACAGGAAGGGCATCGAATCGTGGCGACGATTGCGGAAAGCCGTCTCGAGAAGCATGCCGCTGAGGGCGTCAGGGAGTTGCTCGGCGAAGGCGGCCTCCCCGCGGCGGCCAATTGGGCGGATGAGATCCGGAAAGACCGGCCTGAGACCGCCCCCTGGCACTTCGTGAACATCCCGAGGGACCGGCAGGACTACAAGCCGGCCCGGGATTGCGCGACCCCGCGTGAAGACGATTGCGTCGTGGCCGCCATCGAGCGATTCCGGTCGGTCCTGGCCGATCGAACCAGGAGCAAGCGGGATCGCACCGAGGCGCTCAAATTTTTGACCCACCTGGTGGGCGACATTCATCAGCCGCTGCACTGCCTCAAGGACCATGAGGGCGGCACCGCGTTGGAAGTCCTGGTCGATGGGGAGCGGCTCAACCCCGCAAACGAGAAACCTTGGAATTTGCACGCGGTGTGGGATACGGTGGTGATCGAGCGGGCCGGTGTCAGCGAGGAGGACTATACCCGCACACTGACTGATTGGCTGGACAGGCAGCCCGTTGAAGAACTCCCACAGGGAGCAGTGCGCGATTGGGCCTTGGAGTCTCATCAGGCCGCGATCACGACCGCCTATACGCTTCCCCCAGACAGAAACCTGGGTGATCAGTACTTCCGGGCCAGCTTGCCGGTCGTCGGCGACCGGCTGGCACGGGCGGGCGCGCGTCTGGCGACGATGCTGAATGAAACCTTCCGGCGGAAGTAAAAGATGTGATAGAAAGGTACCACGAGCCGATTTCATTCCAGAAGGAGTTGTCCGGATGACCGCGCCCGATCTCCCCGCCCCATCGGATTTTATTCGCGCGATCGTGGCACAGGACCTCAAGGCCGGGAAGCACGGCGGCCGCGTCGTCACCCGGTTTCCCCCGGAGCCGAACGGCTATCTCCACATCGGGCACGCCAAGTCGATCTGCCTGAATTTCGGGATCGCGAACGAGCACCACGGGGCGTGCCACCTGCGCTACGACGACACGAACCCCACCACGGAAGATCCGGAATACGTGCAGGCGATCCAGGAGGATGTCCGCTGGCTGGGCTTCGAGTGGGGAGACAAGCTGTTCTTTGCCTCGGACTATTTCGAGCGGCTCTACGAGTACGCCGTGGGGTTGATCAAGAAAGGGAAGGCGTACGTGGACAGCCTGAGCGCGGAGGAGATCCGGCAGTACCGGGGAACCCTGACCGAGCCGGGCAAGGACAGCCCTTACCGGACCCGATCGGTCGAAGAGAGCCTGGACCTGTTCCGGCGGATGCAGGCCGGCGAGTTCGAGGAGGGGGCCCACGTCCTGCGTGCGAAGATTGACATGGCCTCCCCGAACATCAACCTACGCGATCCGGTCCTGTATCGCATCCTGCGGGCTCATCACTACCGGACCGGGGATAAGTGGTGTATCTATCCGACCTACGACTATGCGCATCCCCTGTCGGATGCCATCGAAGGGATCACCCACTCGATTTGCACGCTGGAGTTTGAAGACCACCGGCCGTTATACGACTGGGTGATCGCGCACTGCGACACGCCGCATCGTCCTCAGCAAATCGAGTTCGCGCGCCTGAATCTCAGCCACACCGTCATGAGCAAGCGGAAGCTGCTGGAGCTGGTCGAGAAGCGCTACGTCGCCGGCTGGGACGATCCACGGCTGCCGACGCTCAAGGGCTTGCGGCGGCGCGGCTACACGCCGGAGGCGATTCGCGCCTTTTGCGAGCACATCGGGGTCGCGAAACGGGACGCGACGATTGAGGCGGCCCTGCTGGAGCACTTCGTCCGCGAAGATCTGAATCGCCGGGCGCCACGGGTGATGGGGGTCTTGCGGCCCCTGCGGCTGGTGATCGACAACTACCCCGAGGGACGGGTGGAGGAATTGGAGGCTGTCAACAATCCGGAAGACCCACGCATGGGAACCAGGAAGGTGCCCTTCTCCCGCGTGCTCTATATCGAGCGGGAGGATTTTCGGGAGGATCCTCCGAAACAGTTCTTCCGCCTCGCCCCCGGGCGCGAAGTCCGGCTCCGCTATGCCTACATCATCAAATGTACGCTGGTGGTGAAGGATGAGCGGACCGGCGAGGTGGTCGAGCTGCGCTGCACCTATGACCCGGCGACGAGAAGCGGCTCAGCCCAGGCGGGACGCAAGGTGAAAGGCACCCTGCACTGGGTCTCGGCTGCCCAGGCGCTGGAGGCGGAAGTGCGATTGTATGATTCGCTGCTGCAGAATACCGCTGGTGGGCAGACAGACGCGCAGGACTTCACGGCCCAGTTGAATCCCCACTCGCTTGAACGGTTGACCGGGTGCCGGGTGGAACCGAGCCTCGCGGCCTCATCGCCGGGTCAACGGTACCAGTTCGAACGGCAAGGCTACTTTTGCGTGGATCCCGATTCGACCGAGAACAGGCTCGTCTTTAATCGAACCGTGTCGCTCAAAGATACCTGGGCGAAGATTGAAAAGTCCCAGAAGGGCCAGGACAGCGGGTAAGTCCTGTGGACACCGCCGGCATCGTGGGGTCTCTTACCAGAAGTGGTAGCCCACGCCGACCACGAAGTGATGGACTTCATAGGTGGCGTGAATGATGGCGGGGCTGTCGAACGTGAAGCGAGAATAGTTGAACTTCCATTCCCCGAAGAACGCCAGCCTCTCGTTCAACCGGTACCGCAGGCCGAGTTGGGTGTTCAGGCCGGGGCGACCACTCGAGATAGACAACGGCGGCAGGCCGTTGCGGTTTACTAGATTGAGCTGGGCAAGAAATCCTGCCACCCCGACCCCCACGTAGGGCTCAACCGAGCCTAGCTGAGCGCGCGCGACGAGATTCAGGGCCACGGTTGTCACGATGAGGTTGGCCCCCGGCTTGACCTCCGTGGTGGAAGGCCCCCCCGGCGGGGTTTCCGTGACGCTCTGCTGCTTCACATTGGGGGAGGCCCGGAACACCTCCGTCTCTATACCGAGCCACTTGACCGAGTCAAAGTAATACCCAACCTTCGCCCCATACATGATCGCGCTCTTCAGGGCAAGGTCCGAGACTTTGGTCCCGCTCGGGGAGGACGGGAAGGGAATTTTAGTTTCATCAATGTTGGTGAGCGGCTGAGGCAGCGTTGCGCCCGCTTGGGCGGCCACATACCACTCAGCCCGGGCGGGAGCGGAGCCGAGAAACGAGAGGAGGAACAGCAGGATGCCGAGCCCGGTCGCCGAAGGTTTCACGCCTCAGACCCCTGTGAACCCTCTGTAGGGGTTCCACCCCCGTGTGGAACCATGCGTGAGATCCTGAGGCCCTGGAGGGGGAAAAAAGAGGCTGCGCCAACCCGGCACAGCCTCCAGGGGTCTGCCGAACGGATCGTAAGAAGGAACTGGCTGGGGGACTAGGATTCGAACCTAGGTAGTCAGATCCAGAGTCTGACGTCCTGCCACTAGACGATCCCCCAACCGATTCCGCAGCCTACTATAAGGTCAGTGACGCGTCAAGCAGGGTGGTTCCGGCGTTCAGCCAGGATCGCACGAGTCAGGCGTTCAGCTTCTGGCCAGCGTAATCCCTTGCTTCAAACGCGCCAGCGTGCGCTCCCTGCCCAGCAGCACCATCACGTCGAAGAGACCGGGACTGGCGGTGCCGCCGGTTAAGGCCACCCGGACCGGCTGGGCCAACTGGCCCATCTTCATCCCCTCCTCCTCAACCAGGCGCTTGAAGACTTTTTCCAGTTCGGCCTGTGAGAAGTCCGATACTCCCGCGAGGCGATCGGTCAGTTTGGTGAGCGCCGGGACGACGGCCGGCGTGAGCAATTTCTTCACCGCCGCCTCATCGTACGCCAGCTCGTCCTTCACATAGGGCGTGGCCGCCGTGGCCATCTCCGCCAGGGTCCGTGCCCGCTCCCGGAACAGGATCACCAGCTGTTCCAGCCAACCCGCCGGCTTGGTGCCGGCCTCCGCCCCGAGGCCGGCCTGGTCCAGGAACGGCTGGAGCAACGCAGCCACCCGCCCCGGCTCGCTGGACTTGATGTGCTCCGCGTTGACCCAGAGCAGCTTCTCCGGATTGAACACCGCCGAGGATTTCTGCACATGGTCGAGGGAAAACTTCTCGATCAGCTCCTGTCGGGTGAAGATTTCCTGGTCGCCGTGCGACCAGCCGAGCCGGGCCAGATAGTTGACCATGGCTTCCGGCAGGTAGCCCATCTCCTTATAGGCCAGGATGGAAGTGGCTCCGTGTCGCTTGGAAAGCCGGGCCTTGTCCGTTCCCAGAATCATGGGGAGGTGCCCGAATTGCGGGACTGCATGGCCCAGCGCCTGGAAGATCGGGATCTGCCGGGGCGTATTGGTGAGATGGTCATCCCCCCGGATCACATGGGTGATCCCCATGAGCGCGTCATCCACCACGACCGAGAAGTTGTAGGTGGGCACGCCGTTGGAGCGCAGGATGATCAGATCGTCCAGCAGGCTGTTCTCGAACACGACCTGCCCTTTGATCAGATCCTCGACCACCGTCTCCCCCGCCTGCGGCGCCTTGAACCGAAGCGCTGCGTCTCCGCCCGGGCTCGTGATCCGCCGGTCACGGCACCGGCCGTCGTACTTCTGGGGAAGCCCCCGCGCCTGAGCTTCCTTCCGCCGCGCCTCCAGTTCCTCCGCGGCGCACACACACCAGTAGGCCTGGCGCTGCTCCAACAGCGTCATGGCTTGCTGCCGGTAGAGGTCCAGGCGCTCAGTCTGCCGGTACGGCCCTTCGTCCCAATCCAGCCCAACCCAGCGCAGGCCCTCCAGAATGGCCCGGATGGCTTCATCCGTGGATCGGCTCTGGTCGGTGTCCTCGATGCGAAGGATGAATCGCCCAAGGTGGTGCCGCGCAAACAGCCAATTGAAGAGAGCCGTCCGCACGCCGCCGATATGCAGGTAGCCGGTCGGGCTCGGGGCAAACCGCACTCTGACGTCGCTCATCGCCTTCACTCACGATCGATGCCGGCACTCGTGTGACGTCACCATGCGTCGCATGGCAGACTCGTATCTATAACATTCTGCCGAGGGGTTGTATAGGGAGGCGGAGGGTTCACCGAGCGACTTTCAATACGGCGCCCGTTCTGTTAAGGATAGACAGACGGCCGAGGCTGAGAGGAGGCGCACGTGAAGGTTCCGGAGCGTGGCTGAAGCGACCCAGCAGGCTGCATTGGTCAGCGTTCGAGACTTGACTCCTTCCGTGCGGGAACTGGTCCTGTCGCCGCTGGAACAGGCCATTCACTTCAGACCCGGCCAGTGGGTGTCGCTGAAACTGCCCGTCGGCGCTCGTCCTCCGCTGGTGCGCGCCTACTCGACGGCCGAGCCGGAAGCGGCGTCCGGCCACCTGGTGTTGGTGTTTGATCGCGTGCCGCGGGGACTGGGATCAAACTATCTCTATACGTTGAAGGCCGGGGACCGGGTCGTGCTCTCCGGCCCCTACGGCAACTTTGTCGCCCCTGATCCCTTAACCCGAGACCTGGTGCTGATCGGGCGCTTCACCGGCATCGTGCCGCTGCGCTGCATCCTCCGTCGGCTCTTCGCGCAGCCGCCGTCACACCGCGTCACGCTGCTGTACCAGGTGCCTGATCGCGCCGAACTCCTCTACCATGACGAATTCACGCTGCTGGCCGCCCGCCATGACCGCTTTTGCTACGAGCCAGTGATCTCGGCTGCGGACAGCAGGGAACGCAGCGGGGCCGAGTACCAGCCGGTCCTTGAGAAGCTTGTGTCAATGTTTGCAGGCCGGACGGATTTCCTTCCCATGATCTGCGGCATCAAGGCCTTCGTCCGTCCCTTGCGGGCCTCGTTGGTGGAACAGGGGTTTGCGCGGCGGGACGTTCTGGTGGAGACGTACGATTAAGGCCGTGACGGGTGACGCGTGACGCGTCACGGTCTTCAGTGGCCTTCCTTCACCAGGTTTTTGTTCACGGCAGGAATTTCGACCACGAGGTCCATGGTCCCACTCGGCACGCACTGGCAGGCCAGTCGTGACTGCAAGGTGATCGCCGGGGCTTCATCGAGCTGATCGAACTCGTCATCCGTGCCCTCATTGCATGACTCCAGCCCCGCTTTCACGATCACGTGGCAGGTGGAGCAGGCGCAGACCCCGCCGCACGCATGTTCCAGGTCAACACCCGCGCCCAAGGCAATGTCCAGGAGACTACCGGGAAGACCGGTCGGGCCATACGGGATTTTCTCGGGTTCGACTTGTACCTTCACGGTCTTTTCAGTCGACACGAACGTCACCGTGTAGGATTTAGTCGGTAATTCAACCTCCGCCTTCTCAATATAGGGATTGATTCCCCCCATAGAGGACTCCCCTTTTGCTAGAAACAGCAACACCTTATCACATTGCGAGGGCCAATTGCACCCTCAATTTATGTTCATAAGCATTTGTTATAGAAAGGCTTCTTTATTCTTGACAGGCTCCCGGTATCGATGCTACAGTAACGGCGACCATTTTAGTCTGCGACTTATTTGGTCCCCGATCCTACGAGTTGGAGATAGCGAGATGCTGAAGTTCTCAAAAAAAGCTGACTACGCCTTAATTGCTTTGCAGCATATCGCGTCGAGACACTATGAGACGATCACCCGCTCCAGGATCGTCAACACACGGGAGGTTGCTGAAGAACACAATATCCCGGTAGAGCTCTTAGCCAAGGTTCTCCAGACGCTTGCAAAGAGCGGATTCATTGAAAGCCACAATGGGCCTAAGGGAGGGTACCTCCTGGCGAAGGAGGCGAGCACGATCACGATTGCGCAGGTCCTCGAGGCCATCGAAGGCCCGCTGGGGATCACGGATTGTTACCATGAGAAGGATGCCTCGTCCTGCCTGCAGCATGAGCACTGCACCATTCGGACTCCCCTTCTCAAGGTGCAAGACAGCATCTATCAGCTCTTGAACAGCATGACCGTCGAAGACCTGATGGGTGGGGGCACGCCCTTGATTACCGTACAGTCACTCATACCGGCAGCAGAAGGAGTTGAACGATGAAGTTTCCGCTTTATTTGGACAATCATGCGACGACCCCGATGGACCCCCGGGTCTTAGAGGCGATGCTGCCCTATTTCGTGGAGAAGTTCGGCAATGCGGCCAGCCGCAACCATGCCTTCGGATGGGAGGCCGAGGAAGCGGTCGAGAACGCGCGCAAGCAGCTCGCCCGGTTGATCCATGCCGATCCCAAAGAAATCGTCTTCACCAGCGGGGCAACCGAATCAGACAATCTGGCTCTCAAGGGCGTGGTCGAGATGTATCGCGAGAAGGGCGACCATATCATCACCGGCCTGACCGAGCACCGCGCGGTCCTGGACACTGCGAAGGCGCTTGAAACGAAACGGGGCATCAAAGTGACGTACCTGCCGGTCGACAAGACCGGCCTGGTCAGCCCGGACGACGTCCGAAAGGCCATTACCGACAAGACCATCCTCATCTCGATCATGCTGGCCAACAATGAGATCGGGACGATCAACCCGATGAAGGAGATCGGAAAAATCGCGAAGGAGAAAGGCATCCTGCTCCACTGCGATGCCACCCAGGGCGTCGGAAAGATCCCCGTGGATGTGCAGGAGTTGGGGATTGACCTGATGTCGTTCACGGCGCACAAGATTTACGGGCCGAAGGGGGTCGGCGCGCTGTACGTCCGGAAGAAGGCGCCGCGGGTCCGGATCGCCCCGATGATCGACGGCGGCGGTCATGAGCGGGGGATGCGGTCCGGCACGCTCCCCGTCCCCTTGATCGTGGGATTCGGGAAGGCCTGTGAGCTCTGCGAGCAGGAGATGCCGACCGAGTCGGTCCGGCTGGCGAAGATGCGGGACCGCCTCCAGGCGGGCATCATGAACTCGCTCGAGGAAGTGTACCTCAACGGCCATCCGACCCAGCGGCTTCCGCACAATCTCAACATCTCGTTTGCGTATGTCGAGGGCGAATCCTTGCTCATGGGCGTGAAGGAGATCGCGCTGTCCTCCGGTTCCGCCTGCACCTCGGCCACGTTGGAACCGTCGTACGTTCTCAGGGCGCTCGGCGTGGGATCGGACCTGGCCCACTCCTCCATCCGGTTCGGGCTGGGGCGGTTTAACACGGACGAGGAAATCGATTACACGATCAAGCGGATCATTGAAATTGTGACGAAATTGAGGGAAATGTCCCCCTTGTATGAAATGGCCAAAGAGGGGGTCGATCTGAAGAACGTGCAGTGGGCGACTCATTGATTATCGGTCCAGTCTGAAGAGGATGCCAAGGGGAGGAACGGAAAATGGCCTACAGTGAGAAAGTGGTCGAGCATTTCAATAACCCCCGCAACATGGGGAGCTTCAAGAAGGACGAAGACGGGGTGGGCACCGGGATCGTCGGGGCGCCCGAATGCGGCGACGTCATGAAGCTGCAGATCAAGGTGCAGGGCGAGAAAATCGTGGACGCCAAGTTTAAGACCTTCGGGTGCGGCTCGGCCATTGCCAGCTCGAGCTTGGCCACCGAATGGATGAAGGGCAAGACGCTCGAGGAAGCCGCCAAGATCAAGAATACGGATATCGTGCAGGAGCTGAATCTGCCACCGGTCAAGATCCACTGCTCGGTGCTGGCCGAGGACGCGATCAAGGCCGCCCTGGCTGATTACAAGAAGAAGGCCGGGCAATCCGAGTAACCTGGACCTTGCCCAATACGAAGGAGCGCATGATGGATTCGACGGAAACGACACGCACTCCCGTGGTGACGATCAGTGAGGCGGCGCTCAAGGAAGTCAAACGCCTCATGCAGGTGCAAGGGATCACGGAGGGAGGCCTGCGGTTGGGGGTCAAGGGCGGCGGATGCTCCGGGTTGAGCTACACCGTCAATTTTGACGACAAGATCGGCCAATTCGACTCCGTGTATGAAGTGGACGGGGTCAAGCTGATCGTGGACGCCAAGAGCGCGATCTACCTGCAGGGCACCCAGCTCGATTTCCATAAGGATCTGACCGGGGGGGCGTTCAAATTCGTGAACCCCAATGCGGAGAAAACCTGCGGGTGCGGTGAATCCTTCTCGGCCTGATCCCCCCGGCCTCACCCCGGTTTCAATTCGTCTGACATCGTCACGGGCATGGTGGCCATGGGGAGCGCCGCCATGCCCGTTGTTTGAGTAGCGCGTTCCGAAGGAGCGGATGGACCAGACTCACAACAGGCCCGGCAAACGCACCGAACTTCAGATGGCGCGGAGCATGTGTTGGCACTGCCAATCGGAGGTTCATGGCGAGTATTTCTGCGTGCAGTGCGTGAAGGTCCAACCCGTGTCCAAGGAACTGGATTACTTCACGTGCCTGGGCCTGCCCCGGCGACTGAATATCGACCTTGGAGCCCTGGAGGCCAAATTCTATGAGCTCAGTCGAGTCTTCCATCCCGACTTTTTCCAGAACAAATCCGACAGTGAGCAGGCGATCAGCCTGGGGAACTCGGCGCTGCTCAACACGGCGTACCGGACCTTGAAGGACCCGATCCGGCGGACGGAATACCTGATTCAGCTCGAGGCAGGTTCGGCAAAAGACATCCGGACGTCTCCACCCGCTGACCTGTTCGAAGAGATTCTGGCCTTGCAGGAGGACCTGGAGGAATTTCGATCCGCAGCACCGAGTCAGGACCCGGCACGCATGGAAGCATTACGGGCGAGGCTCAAGGCCGACCGCGAAACCCTCGAGCGCCGGCAGCGGGAGATGGAAACACGGCTCTCGGAACTGTTCACCGCGTGGGACACCTTGCAGAGCCGGAAAGACCCGGATGATCAGGCCCGTCGCGAGAGAGATGCGTTGTTGAAGGAGATGCGGGAGATTCTCTCGAACCGGACCTATCTCCGCAATATCGTCAACGACATGGTTGCCACGACCGGATGAACAGGGTGCATCGCGCACATGACGCGAATCGTCGGCATTGACCTCGGCACGACCAACTCCTTGATCGCCTACATGGAGGGCGACACTCCGCGCGTCATTCCCGGACGCCACGGTCGGACCCTGGTGCCGTCCGTCGTCGCCATGACCGACAACGGCCTGCTCGTGGGTGATCCGGCCAAAGAGCATCTCGTCAGAAACCCGGAGCGCACGATTTACTCCGTCAAGCGGTTCATGGGGAAGGGCCTGGCCGATCTGGCCGGGGAACTGAAATACTTCCCGTACCAGCTCCACGAAGAGGGAGGAGTCATCCGGATCCAGATCGGCGACAAGACCTATTCGCCCCCGCAGATTTCCGCCATGATCCTCAAGGAGCTCAAGCTTCGCGCCGAGGCGCATCTGGGAGAAGAGATCAGAAAGGCGGTGATCACGGTCCCCGCCTATTTCAACGACAGCCAGCGACAGGCGACCAAGGATGCGGGCCTGATTGCCGGGCTGGACGTCCTCCGCATCATCAACGAGCCCACGGCGGCCTCGCTGGCTTACGGCCTCCAGAAGAAAACCCAGGGTGTCATCGCCGTGTATGACCTCGGCGGGGGCACCTTCGATATTTCGATCCTCAAGCTCAAGAACGGAATTTTCGAGGTGCTGGCGACCAACGGCAATACCCATCTGGGCGGTGACGACTTCGACCGACGAGTCGCCGACCTGATCCTGCAAGAGGTCCGGGATCAGTACGGTCTCGATCGCGAGCAGTATCCCGACACGATGCAAGCGGTCCGGCTGGAGGCCGAGCGAGCCAAGACCCGTCTCTCGGATGACCAGAAGACCACAGTCGTGATCGAACTGCCCGCCCGCAAGGGCGAGTACCGGCGCGAGTTGACTCGCGATCAGCTCGAAGCTCTGACCATGGATTTGGTCGAGCAGACGCTCGGCCCCTGCCGCCTGGCCCTCAAAGACGCGGGCTTGCAGCCATCGGAGATCGACGAAGTGGTCCTGGTCGGCGGCGCCACCCGCATGCCGCTCGTCCGGCAGCGCGTGCAGGAGCTCTTCGGCAGGGTCCCGCACAGCGAGATCAACCCGGACGAGGTAGTGGCCCTCGGCGCTGCCGTGCAGGCGGACATTCTGAGCGGCGGGACCCAGGACATGCTGCTCCTGGACGTCACCCCGCTCTCCCTGGGCATCGAAACGATGGGCGGTGTGACGAGCGCGCTGATCCGGCGCAACACCACGATCCCCGCGAGCGCAAAGGAAATGTTCACGACCTACGTGGACGGCCAGACTTCTGTGGACATCCACGTCCTGCAGGGCGAGCGCGAACTGGCCAAGGATAACCGCAGCCTGGCCCGGTTCCAACTCAGAGTGCCGCCGTTGCCGGCTGGAGTGCCGCGCGTGGAGGTCATGTTCCTGATCGACGCGAACGGGATTCTGAATGTGTCCGCCAAGGACGTGCGGACCGGGCAGACCCAGTCCATCGAGGTGAAGCCGTCGTCCGGGCTGACGGACGACGAAGTGGAACGCATGATCTCCGAATCCTTCAAGTTTGCGGCCGACGATCTCAAGGCGCGCCAGCTGATCGAGGCGCGGACCGAGGCCGAGGCGATCGTGAAAGCGACCGAGAAGGCGTTCGCCCTCGGCGGCCACCTGATCGGCGCCGAGGAGACGGCGATGATCAAGGCGTCCCTTGGCGCGCTCCAGACCGCGACGAGCGGCGATGACCACCGGGCCATTCGGGCTCGCATCGCCGATGTGGAGAAGGCGACACACCACCTCGCCGAGGTGCTGATGGATTCGACCTTGAAGGAAGCGCTGCAAGGCAAGAAGCTCTCCGATCTGCCATAACAGCGAGCGGCTAATAGCTAACAGCGAACAGCGCTGAGCTTTCCGCCATCAGCTATTTGCTATTCGCTATAGCTCAAGGAGCAAAGATGGATTTGAAGTGGCAAGATGCCGAGGAGATTGCGATCCGATTGAGCGAGGAGCACCCGGACACCGACCCGCTCACCGTACGATTCACCGATATGCACGCATGGATCACGGCGTTGCCGGAGTTCAGAGACGATTCGAAGAAATCGAACGAAAAGATCCTGGAAGCCATCCAGATGGCCTGGCACCAAGAGTACCAGGACGCTCATTCCTGAGCCTCTCCCGCCCGAGCGACCCCCGCCTCACGCGCTGCAATCGGGGCTAATGCGGCGAACCCGGGCCTCCGGCCTGCCCGTCCAGAACCTGATCGAGTCGGTAGAAGTCCGTCGGGACGATTCGCTGGGGCGCCGACTGGGTCGGCTCGGTCCCTTTCATAAAAATTTCCACCGTGTCTTGTTCCGCCTGGTCCGAGGCCAAGAGGCCGGTGCTCGGATCAATGCGGACGAACACGATGTCATCCGGAATTTCGAAGGACATCATCGGCAGTTGCTCCAGCGCCTCGCGCATGAAGTCCATCCAAATGGGCAACGCCGCGTGCGCGCCGGACTCCGTCTCGCCCAACGTCCGGACGTCGTCAAACCCCACCCACACGCCCCCAGCCAGGTTGGGGGTGAACCCGATGAACCAGGCATCCGTGTAATCGTTGGTCGTGCCGGTCTTGCCCGCGATCGGCCGGCCGATGGACTTCGCCTGCAGGCCCGTTCCCCTCTGGATCACATCCTCCAGCATGTTCGTGACCAGATAGGCGGTTTCCTTGGAAACGACCTGGCGCGGCTCAAACAGCGTCTGCTCGAGAGTCTGTCCGGTGTTATCCTGTACCATCGCGAGCGCGTACGGTTCCAGCCGGAGGCCCTGATTGGCGAACACGCCGTACGCCGACGTCAACTCCACGAGCGTGACGCTCGAGGATCCCAGCGCCAATGACAGATCGTTGTTGAGCGGACTCGTGAACCCGATCGTTTTGGCGAAATCGATGACTGGACGGACCCCGACCTTTTCGAGCAGCCTGACCGTCGCCAGGTTGCGGGAATGGATGAGCGCTTCGCGGAGACTGATGACTCCAAAGAACCGCTTTTCGTAATTTTCCGGCTTCCAGATTTTTTCAAGGTCGTCCGGTTCATACACGACGGGCGCATCCACCACCAAGGTCGCCGGGCTCAGACCTTCATTGACCGCGGTCGCATAGATGATCGGCTTGAACGCCGACCCGGCCTGGCGATGCGCGGTCACCGCCCGATTGTACTCGCTGCGCGCGAAATCGTACCCGCCGACCATCGCCAGGATGGCGCCGGTCCGCGGATCGAGTGCCACCATCCCGCCCTCGACGATCGGCGTCTGCTCGAGCTGAAAGTGTACGCCCCCACGATCGATCTTTTTGACCGACAGCTCGATGACGTCGCCGGGCTTCAGCAGACGCTTGACCGTGGGCAGCGTGGTGGCATCCTTGACCGGGTCCGGCCCCCGGAGTTCTCGGCGCGCCCACTCCATGTCCGCGAAGGCCAGCCGTCCCGTCGTGGAGCCCGCGAGCACCATGACGTGGTCTTTGGCCACCTTGGTGACCACCCCCTGGACCATGTCGCCTTCGTTCAACGGCTGCGGCTGCGCCTGCGGCGAGGCCGCGGGGTCCGTCAGCGTCGCGAGGTCCTGCGTGCCGAGCGGACCGCGCCACCCCTGCCGCTTGTCCAACTCGCGAAGCCCCTTGCGAAGGGCCTGCTCCGCCGTCTTCTGGAGAACTACGTTCAGCGTGGTGAAAATCTCGAGCCCCCCCTTGTACACCATCGTCTCCCCATAGTTGGCCACGAGGTGCTGGCGCACAAATTCGATAAAATGAGGCGCAAGCTGCTCGGAACCCGATCCCTGATGGCGAAAGGACAGGGGCTGGGCGGCCGCCTCCTGGCGTTGCTCCGCCGTGATGAACCCCGCCTCTTCCATTCGTTCCAGCACATGCTCCTGGCGCTTCTTCGCCCGCTCCGGATTCTTATACGGCGAATAATTGTTCGGGGACTTGGGAATGCCGGCCAGGAGCGAGGATTCGGCGAGATTCAGCTCCGCCAGGTCTTTCCCGAAGTACGTCAGGGAGGCGGCACTGACTCCATACGCGCCTTGCCCGAAGTAGATCTGGTTCAGGTACATTTCCAGGATCTGCTCCTTGGTCAAGATCAACTCCATCTTGTACGCCAGGATCAGCTCCCTGAACTTTCTTCCGTAGGTTCGCTCCGGGGACAGAAACAGCGAACGGGCGAGTTGTTGGGTAATGGTGCTGGCCCCCTCCACTTTCCCGCCGTGTCGCACGTTGGCCCAGACCGCCCGGAGAATGCCGATGACATCCAGTCCCGGGTGCTCGAAGAAACGCGCGTCCTCGACCGCGATCACCGCTTGGGTCAGACTCTGCGGAACGTCGGACAGCGTGACCAGGATGCGGCGCTCGACGTAATATTGGCCGATGACTTGGCGGTCACCCGAGTACACGCGGCTCACGAGGCTGGGCTGGTACTCCTGCAGGGAGTCGAGCGACGGCAGGTCCCGCGAGATATACCACAGCACTCCTGCCGCGACCGCTCCTAGCAGGAGGATCGCGGCCACCACGCCGAGCAGCACGAGTTGCCACCGCGGCCGCGGCGCCGAAAGGGCACGAATCTCGGGGAATCGGTCACTGAAGGACATACGAACAGGACTTCAACGTCGCTCGAGGGGTGGTGGACACTGGAGTACCTTACAACGCCCCTCCCGAAAACTCAAGCGACGCGGAACTCCCGGACAGGACCTTCTTGCGCAGTGCGGGCGATTCGCTTGTATTCCATCATCCTGCTCGGATATACTGTGTTCCGACGCCGGCACCGCGCGGCGTTTTTTTTTGCCAAGGACCGATGCCAAGCATGGACCCGCACACAACCCTCGACCAGACGCTCCGAGGTCCCCTCCCGGACCGCCGGAAGGATATCCGGAACATTGCGATCATCGCCCACGTGGACCACGGCAAGACCACGCTGGTCGACGCCTTGCTCCGGCAGACGCACGTGCACCGGAAAATCAACGAGATGGGCGAGCGCATCCTGGACACGATGGACCAGGAGCGTGAGCGGGGCATCACCATCCGAGCGAAGAACGCCAGCGTCACGTATCAGGGCGTGAAGATCAACCTGGTGGACACGCCGGGGCACGCCGACTTCGGCGGCGAGGTGGAGCGGACCCTGAGGATGGTGGACGGCGTCCTGCTCCTGGTCGACGCCAAAGAGGGCCCGAAGCCGCAAACGACCTTCGTGCTGCGCAAGGCGCTCGCCCTCGGCCATCGGGCCATCGTCGTCATCAACAAGATCGATCGTCCTGATGCGGTCCCGGATGATGTCCTCAATCGCACGTTCGACCTGTTCGTCCATCTGGGCGCGACCGACACGCAACTCGATTTCCCCGTGGTCTACACCTCGGCCATCAACGGCACCGCCACGCTGGACCTGAACAAACCCGGCACGGATATCGCCCCCTTGTTGGACGCGATTCTCCAACAGATCCCCGCCCCGGTCATTCGCGCCGATGCGCCGCTTCAGATCCTCGTGCTGGCGCTGGCCTATGACTCGTACAAGGGCAAGATGGGCATCGGCAAAATCCAGTCCGGCTCGATCGCCAAACGTCAGAGCGTCGTCCAGATCAGGCGGGATGGCACACGGGCATCCGGCAAAGTGACCGACCTGGCGGTGTTTGCCGGACTGGAGCGGGCGGAGGTGGACAAGGCCGAGGCCGGAGAGATCGTGGCCGTCGCCGGCCTGCCGGACATCGGCATCGGCGAGACCATCGCCGATCCCGACCAGCCGATTGCGCTGCCGCCGGTGGCGATCGACGAGCCGACCGTGCAGATGACGTTCGGAGTCAACAACAGTCCCTTTGCCGGTCGGGAAGGCAAGTATCTGACGTCCCGCCACCTGCGGGAACGTCTGTTCAAGGAACTGGAAACCAACGTCTCCTTGCGGGTGGAAGAGACCGACAGCCCCGATCGCTTCCTGGTCGCGGGACGAGGCGAGTTGCACCTCGCCGTGCTCATCGAGCAGATGCGCCGCGAGGGCTATGAGCTGCAGGTGTCGCAGCCCGAGGTCATCCTGCACACCGAGGAGGGCGTCGTCACGGAACCCTACGAGGAGCTGACCATCGAGGTCCCATCCGAATACCAGGGCGCGGTGATCGAGGAGGTCGGTCGCCGCCGCGGCGAGCTCCGCCACATGAAGGTCCTGCAGGGGGAGGGCGCCGCCAGCGACACGCATCTGGGATACCACATTCCGACTCGTGGCGTGCTCGGCCTCAAGAACGTGCTCCTGGCGAAGGCCCGCGGCACCGTGATCATGCACCACGTCTTCCACCGCTATGAGCCGGTCGATAAGCGCGCGCCCATGACCGCCTCGCACGGGTCCCTGGTGGCGTACGAGGACGGCACCAGCAACGCCTACGGTCTCTATATGATTCAGGAACGCGGCAGCCTGTTCATTGAGCCCGGGGTGGACGTCTATCGGGGCATGGTGGTGGGGGAAAACAGCCGGGATGAGGACCTGGACGTGAATGTCTGCAAGGCGAAACATCTCACCAATATGCGCGCCTCCGGGTCCGACGAGGCGCTCACCCTGACCCCGCCCAGACAGATGACGCTGGAGTTGGCATTGGAGTATATCGGGCCCGACGAACTCGTCGAGGTCACTCCGGCCAACCTGCGGATTCGCAAGCGCCTCCTCAACCCGGAGGAGCGACGGAAGGCGCGCAAAGATCGTCGCGCCTGACCAACCCTTGCAAACGGCGGAGATCCGTGGTAGACTCCGGCCGTGCTGTTCCGGACAGGGGACCGGCGGAACGGCACAGAAGCACACCGGACCCTGAAGCAAGAGATAGTGGCCCTGAGATTAGGAATCTTGATCGGAGCGACCGTTCGGCGCAATTGACCTGCCGCCTTATCGCGATCTGCCTCCCTCTCGTTCCCTCAATCCCGAGCCCTGTCAGATTCATGTAAGGAGGTACTGTGAGTACCAAGTTGTATGTGGGGAGCCTTCCCTATTCCACGACCGATGCGCAGTTGACCGACCTGTTTACCCAGTATGGGGCGGTGACGTCCGCGAGAGTGATCACGGACAAGTTCACCGGCCAATCCCGGGGATTCGGGTTTGTCGAGATGGCGACCAGCGAGGAAGCCAAGCGGGCCATTGATGGCCTGAACGGCACGAAGCTGGAGCAGCGCACGCTCGTGGTCAACGAGGCGAAGCCGCAGGAAAAGCGCGAACGCTCCGCCGCTCGGTGGTAACGCTGCCGACACGGCTCGACTAGACACGCGGGGTCGCCCCTCCGGGGGCGGCCCCGTTTGCTTATAGC
>JBOHOM010000198.1:0-14852 GCA_050731075.1 Nitrospiraceae bacterium | reverse complement strand
CCAGTCCACGGGATTCCGCGCATGCTGGAGGAGGTAAGGGCTCGTCTCCTGGGCGAGACGGTTGGCTGGCCGGCCGGTGCCTTCGTGCGACATAGACCGTCACCGTACCATCGGGAACGCGCGATGGTCAACACCGGAAAAGAAGCGGCCCGCGGACTCAGCGTGCGCCGAGGGCGGGCCGATAAGAACTTCTTTGAGCGCGGCTATTACTTCTTTTCCTTCTTCGCTTTCTTCGCCTCCTTCTTCTCCATGCCCTTCTCGCCAGCCTTCATCTCGCCCTTCATTTCCCCCTTCATCTCGTCGTGCTTTTCGCCCTTCATCTCGTCGTGCTTTTCGCCCTTCATCTCACCGCCGCCTGCTTTCTCGTCGGCGAAGGCGAACGAGTTGAAGCCCACCAGGAACATGACCGCCACCAGTGCCACCATGAACCGCTTCATCGATCATCACCCCCTTTCAGGGTCGTCTCTGCAGAGCGGGTACCCTAATCCAAACTATCTAGCAATGTCAATATACAGATGTGGGATCCCGAGCTTGCGGAGCGGGGCGGTTTAGCCGGAGCGGTTCTGGTCGGACAGATACGCTGAAAGCAAGAGATGTGCGATAATTTCTGATACAGTATTAGCCGTGCAAGAGAGGCAGACCATGCCCGATATGGGACCCTATTCGAACTATACGCTGACCGTCCGGCTGGAACTGGCGAACCGCCCTGGGATGTTCGCGCGTGTCGCGATGACCTTGGGCGAAGAAGGCGTCAGCCTCGGGGCGGTTGATATCGTGTCGGCGAGTCCGGAGAAGATGGTTCGGGATGTGACCTTCGACGTCAGAAGCGAGGAGCACGGCGAGCAGGTGCTTCAGCGGTTGGGCACGATTCCCGACGTGAAGGTGCTGTCCGCTTCCGATCGCATCTTCCTCCTGCATCTGGGAGGCAAGATTCGCGTCGAAAGCAGGCTGCCGCTCACGACGCGGAACACGCTCTCGATGGTGTACACGCCTGGAGTCGGGCGAGTCTCGCGGGCGATCGCGAAGGACCGGGCGAAAGTCTACGCCTTCACGACGAAGAGCAACAGCGTGGCGGTGGTCACGGATGGATCGGCGGTGCTCGGCCTGGGCAATCTCGGCCCGGAAGCGGCGCTCCCGGTCATGGAGGGGAAGGCCATGCTGTTCAGGGAGTTTGCCGGCATCGACGCCTGGCCGATCTGCCTGAGCACCCAGGACCCCGATGAGATCGTCCGCATCGTGCAAGGCATCGCGCCCAGCTTCGGGGGTATCAATTTAGAGGACATCAGCGCGCCCCGCTGTTTCGCCATCGAGCGCCGCTTGAAAGACACGCTGGACATCCCGGTGATGCACGATGATCAGCATGGCACCGCCGTGGTCATCCTGGCCGCGCTCAAGAATGCGCTCAAGGTGATCAAGAGGCGCTTCGAAGAGGTGCGGGTGGTCGTCAACGGACTCGGTGCGGCCGGGACCGCCTGCTGTCAGATCCTGTTGGCGGCGGGGGTTTCGCATCTGGTGGGCTGCGGTCGGCGTGGCATTGTGCTGTCCGGAGACCCGGACAAGCTCCGCGCCTGCCGGCGCGACCTGGCTCCATGCCTGCATCTCGACCGTCCGACGGGAACTCTCCAGGATGCCCTGAAGGGCGCCGATGTCTTAATCGGCCTCTCGGTTGGAAACGTCCTGCGCCCCGAGGATCTGGACCTCATGGCCGAGGATCGGATCGTGTTCGCCATGGCCAATCCGGACCCGGAAATCGCGCCGGAGCTGGCCGTGCCGCGCTGCCGGGTCTTCGCCACCGGCCGGTCGGATTATCCGAATCAGATCAACAATGTCCTGGCTTTTCCGGGCCTCTTTCGCGGCGCCCTGGATGTCCAAGCCAGGGACATCAATGAGGCCATGCAGCTGGCCGCGGCCCAGGCCCTCGCCGAGATCATCCCCGAGGGGACGATCAGCGAGGATTACATCATTCCCAGTGTCTTCGACAAGCAGGTGGTGCCGCGCGTGTCGAAGGCGGTCGCCGCCGCCGCCCGGGAGACAGGCGTCGCCCGCCGGCTTCGGAAGACCTGAGTCGGTATCCGCGTTGTGCTAGAATGCCGCCGGCACGCAGATGGCCGGCGGCGGCCGGGTGCCGGAGGCGAGTTCCCCCAGGGTTGTGATGGCCTTCAATCGGGTGAAGCTGGCCAGGTATCGGTCCGGGATGCGGCGGCGCATCGAGACCCTCCGGACAAAAACCGAGGATAGCCTCGACTTCGCGATCGACCACATGATGCAGGATCGGGTGGACTCTTATTTTAAGGTCGAGGAAGGATTGGAGGAAATCGACCGGACGTTGGGACTGATCGAGGAAGAACTCGAGGAGATCTGGGATGTATCCGGCGCGGCCCGTCTTGATTCGCGCCTGGAGTTCATCGAAGACCTCTTTGAGGAGCTAGACAGCGAAGCGCGACAGCGGCCGCGGCGGCGCCGCCGCAAGCTCAACATGTCCGATTTCTTCAAGGCGGCCGGCGGGGGCGGGGACGCGCCGGGTTCCCGCGGCGAGATTACCAATGCCTCCGACGCGTTCAGCGCGCTGGGCCTCGACTCCGGATGTTCGATGGCGGCGATCACTGCGGCCTTTCGGCAGCGCGCAAAGAGGCTTCACCCCGATGTCCGGAAAGGGGATCGAAGCTCGGAGCCGGAGCTGCGGCGGATTATCGAGGCCTACCAATACCTGAGGGAGCACCTGGGCCTGATGCAGACCGATCCGACTCGTGACTTCTGATCTCAAACGCGTGCCCTCGGAGGGCGCCCCTTCATCCGTGAGCCGCCAGCCGCCCCGCTATATCGCCGATCCGGACGGCCTTCGGAGCCTCTCTCGGCATCTTCGCGACAGCGATCGAATCGCCCTGGACACGGAGTTTGTGGGAGAGGGCCGGTTCGTGCCCCGCTTGGAGCTGATCCAAGTGGCGACCGGCGACCTCTGCGCGGTCATTGACGTGCCGGCCCTCGGCGACGTCACTGAGCTGGGCGAAGCGCTCGGCGACCAACGGATTCTGAAAGTATTCCACGCCGGGCGTCAGGATTTGGAGCTGCTCAACGCCCACACAGGCGCGCTCCCGTTACCGTTCTTCGACACGCAACTGGCGGCGGCCATGGTCGGCTACGGCCTGCAGGCGGCCTACGGACAGATGGTGCAGAAAATCACCGGAAAGAAGCTGGAAAAATCCCACACCTACACCAACTGGAGCCAGCGGCCGTTGACCCAGGAGCAGATCAACTATGCCCTCGAAGACGTCCAGTTTCTGTTCCCGATCCACGACCATCTCGTCAAACGACTCAGATCCCTCGGACGCCTCGACTGGGTGCAGGAAGAGTTCGCACGGTTGCAGTCTTCGCTGAGCGATGGCGCGCGAGGCCCGCACGAACGCTTCCGGCGCATCCGCGGGTGGGAGAACCTCAAACCCCGCGCCGGCGCCGTGCTCAAAGAATTGGCTGCGTGGCGGGACGAGGAAGCGAGGCGCAGGGATGTCCCGCGCGGCCGCGTCGTGCGCGATGAAGTGCTGCTGGAACTCGCCCGCCGCCCTCCCGCGACCCTCCAGGACTTGAAGGGAACACGAGGTCTCCACGGAGCCGAAGTCGAGCGGAACGGGGAGGCGATTCTGGCGGCGGTTCAGCGCGGCTTGGCGATTCCGGAATCGGAATGGCCGACGGTGTCGACGGCTCGCGCGCCTGAACCGGAATCATCCGGTCAGGTGGACCTGCTGCAAGCGGTCCTCAAGGCCCTTGCGAAAGACGAGCACATCGCACCGAGCCTGCTGGCCACGGCCTCCGATCTTCAAGCGCTCGTGGACGCCAAGCACGGTCGTGACAAGCTGGACCTGCCGATCCTCCACGGCTGGCGTCGGAAGCTGGCCGGCGAGCGGCTGCTTCAGGTGTTGGACGGGAAAACGGCGGTGAGCGTGGATCGGCACACGGGAAAGCTCCGGTTGACCCCCAACCAGTTACAGTAGTTGCTTCACCGTCTCCGCCGGTCTGGCGAGGATCACTTTCTCTCCCTTCTCCACCAGCGGACGCTGGATCAGATCGGGGTGCTTGACCATCAGATCCACCAGTTCGTCCTCACTCAGCGATTTCTTCGCCAGCCCCAACGTCTTATAGATATCCTCTTTAGTCCGCAGAATATCCTTCGCCGACAGGTGGGCCTTCTTCAAGAGCCCCTTGAGCTGAGCCTTGGTGAAGGGCTTCTCGTAGTAGTTGACGGCGGTAAAGGCCTGTCCGCTCGCTTCGACCAGCTTGACCGTCTCCCGGCAGGTCGAGCAGGTTGGTTTCTGGTATACGGTAATCATCCCCATCGTTGCCCTCCCGATGACCGAGGCTTGACGTTGTTTTTCTGCCCGTGGTAATGGAACAAGGCTATGGGCTATAGCCCATAGCCTATCGCCTGCTTGGGGAGCAAGAGTATGCCGACGGCCGGAACCAGTTCGAGCGGCGGCTTCATCGTCGCCAGCGCCACCCAGCGGACGCTGAAAGAGTTGCGGACGAAACGGCGGGGACAGCCGGTGTTCGTGGTCGGCCATGTCGTGGAACGGAAAGGGCAGGAGGCGGCCTTTGAACTCTTCAACGTCCGCCTTGCCGTGGTCAAGTTCGCGGACGGGGTGTTGCTGGGCTACGATCCGGCGGAACTGCTGCTGCCGACCGAAATCGATGAGAAGGGGGTCGCCTATTTCGAAATCCGGCAATGTCAGCGATGCGACCAGCACTTTCCGCTGACCTCCGAAGAGTTCCACGCAGAGCAGGAGCGGACGGAATGCCCGGCCTGCGCCCCATCTTCCACCGGCTAGTGCCGTTCCAGCTTGTCTCGCCAAAAGCGACGACGGAGCGTATCCCGCGCTCTCATTGACATCGAAGTCGTGCCCTAGTCGGGAATAATTGGAACGGCACTAGTCCACCAACGGGGCGAATTCCAACGCCTTCTTCAGCAGGCACTCCCCGGCAATTCCTTGAAGGGTCATCGGAAGCATCCCCGCATCCAGTGCCTTGACCGAGACCAGCCGGTAGCCCTCCGGGGTCATCCAGGCTTCGGCCTTGAGTGAATGGCAGATCTCCAGCTTCTTCCAGATCAGGTTATCCAGAACCGGCTCGGTTGCGATCAAGATGGCCTCGGTCGCAGCTCCACCGGTGGACACCTGCGCCGTGACCTGCTTTCTGTCTTTCGGGACCTTGGTGACGACGGCAAAGATGATCTGAGGGTCCTGTTGCGCGATCGCCAAGACCGCGGAGAGCAGGAGCGAGAGTCCTGCGCCGACTGCTAGCCATCCGGCTCGCCTCATAGCCTGCTCGTTCCTCATCGTTGATCAGTTCGCTCGCCCGTGAAACGGGCGGGTCGAACGGCGTCGCTCATCGCGTGGGACGGCCTGTCCCTGTCTGAAGCGCAGGGAGTCATCCGGGAGCCATCCGAACGCTCGACTGCAGCGCCGTGCATGGTCCTGACGGGGCAAGGCTCCGGTGCGGGTCTGGCGCTGTTGCGAACCGGCGCAAGGTCCCCATGACTGAGAGCGCTCGTGCCGATGATCGTGGCGGGCAGCCCGACGGCGCTGCGCCCGCCGGTCGCGGGCGGGGATGGCTCCGGACCTCCACGCCCCATGGTCAGGGCGGCGGCCAGCGCGACTCCACCCATTATCAGCAAGCTTGTGACCGCTCGGGGCATGTCTCCCGCCTTCTTCGGGTCGACCGAGAACGGTATGTTCTTCACGTAGTATGCCCAAGGGTGGGCGTCATTTCAAGGGAAGCTCGCCGGAAAAGGCCTCGTGGCTTGACGAGGATTCGTTGAGCCATTATTGTGTGGGTGTTTTTCTGAATGGTCCGGCGATTCAATAGGACTGAGGGGGGGAAGATGCCGCATGATTTCATGCCGGGATTGGCGGGGGTGCCCGCGGCCATGTCCTCGGTGAGCGACGTGGATGGCGAGCGGGGCGTTCTGGAATACCGCGGCATCCGGGTCGAGGAGCTGTGCGCGAAATCTTCTTTTCTGGAGACGGCCTCCCTGTTGCTGGTCGGGCATCTCCCGTCACAACCGGAACTGGATCGGTTCGTCGGGGACGTTACCATCCACCGACGTATCAAGTATCGGATCGTGGACCTGATCAAGACCCTGCCTGAGCAGGGTCATCCGATGGATGCCCTGCAGGCGGCCGTGGCGGCCCTGGGGATGTTTTACCCGGGGCGAAACGTGAAGGACTCGGAGAATAATTATTGGTCCGCCGTGAGACTGATCGCCAAGCTGCCGACGATCGTGGCGGCCTACGCGAGACTCCGCCGGGGGGATGACCACATTCCCCCGCGCGATGATCTCAGCTTCTGCGAGAACTTTCTCTATATGCTCTCGGAGAAGGTGCCGGAACCGGTGTGGAGCCGGACCCTGGACACCTGTCTCATCCTGCACGCCGAGCACACGATGAACGCCTCCACCTTCGCGGGGATGGTCACGGCCTCCACCCTGGCCGATCCCTACACCGTGGTCGCCTCTTCGATCGGAGCGCTGAAGGGGCCCTTGCACGGCGGCGCCAACGAAGAAGTGGTCGAGATGCTCAGGGAGATCGGCACGCCGGGACGGGTCCGGGCCTACCTCGAACGGAAGCTGAAAGACAAGCAGAAGATCATGGGGTTAGGCCACCGCGTGTACAAGGTGAAGGACCCGCGCGCCACAATTTTACAATCGCTCTGCGAACGGCTGTTCAGGGAGTGCGGGCCGTCACCCCTGTACGAGGTGGCGCTGGAAGTGGAACGGGTCGCGGCGGAGTTGCTGGCCGAGAAGGAAGTACACCCCAACGTGGACTTTTATTCCGGCGTCATTTACGAGAAGATGGGGATCCCGGTGGAGTTCTTCACGCCGATCTTCGCGATGGCGCGGGTGGCCGGCTGGCTCGCGCACTGGTTTGAGCAACTCAAAGAGAATAAGCTGTATCGGCCGGACCAGATTTACGCCGGCGAACACAACCGCCCTTACGTGCCGATCGAGAAACGCTGACCGGCTGGGGTCCTACCGGTCTGCTTCACGCATCACCAGCTCCCAGATCAGATCGTCCATGTCGTATCGAAGGACGTAGCGCCGGCCGTCGTCCGCGCGCAGCTTGAAATAACTGTGGCGGTCGGTATACCAGCGCCCTTCGATCTCCCGGACTTCATGCCGGAACCCTTCATGGATGAACGCACGGGGAGTCTCCTCCCCCTTGTACCCGGCGTACGCTTCCACCACGACGTTGGCTGATCCGCCCGCTTGCGTCTCCCGCATCCAGGTCACGATAGCCCGCTGCCGTGAGACTGTCAACCAGCCCTCGCGGACAAGGGGCTTGTGCAGGGTAGCTCGTTGGATTAAAATTGCCCGACCGGTAACGGTCCGATCATCTCTGGAACTCATCGCGAGATCCGAAAGGAGGCACCCATGCCTGTCTACGTGAGCCTGGTCAAGTTTACCGAACACGGGATTTCCACCATGAAACAGCAGGGAATTGCCCGTTCGGAGGCGGTCCAGCGGAACGTCGAATCCCTGGGCGGGAAACTGCTGGATGCGTATTACTGCCTTGGGGAATACGACGTGGTGGCCATTCTGGAGTTCCCGAACAACCGCGCGGCGATGAAAGCGGCGGTGCTGAACGCGTCACTGGGGCATATCCGGATCACGACGATGCCGGCCGTGGCCCGACGTGAATGGCGGGAATTGCTGCATGAGGTCTGGGGCGACAAGTTGAAGCGGAAATGAGCGGGGCATCGGGAACAGGACGAGCGGCATGGCGCACATGAGCAAAGGGAAGACAGCGGCCACCCGGACCAGGACGGCGAAGAGGGGGCAGGCCCGGCAGCCACAGGGCGGGCGGGCGACCGACCCACGACCCGGCGGGCCCGGGACGCGGGTCGAGCGGGACACGATGGGGGAGTTGGCGGTGCCCGCCGATGCCTACTACGGCGTGCAGACCGCGCGGGCAATCCGGAATTTTCCCATCAGCGGGCTTCGGTTTCCCAGGTCCTTCATACGCGCGCTCGGACTGATCAAATGGGCTGCCGCGACCGTGAATGAATCGCTCGGGTTGCTCGAGAAGAAGGTGGCGGACGCGATCCGGAAGGCGAGTTGGGAAGTGGTCGAGGGACGCTGGGACGCGGAATTCCCGGTCGATATCTTCCAGACCGGGTCCGGCACCTCCACGAATATGAACGCGAACGAGGTCATTGCCAATCGGGCGGCCGAGTTGCTCGGCGGGCCGCGCGGCGGCAAGCTGGTCCATCCCAACGACCACGTCAACCTGGGACAATCCAGCAACGACGCCATCCCGACCGCCATCCACGTCGCCGCGGTGGAGATGATCGAGCGGCAGCTCCTGCCGGCGCTGACCCGGTTGCACGTGGCCTTGGCCGCCAAGGCGCGCGAATTCGACCACGTGGTGAAGATCGGCCGGACCCACCTCCAGGACGCCACGCCGATCAGGCTCGGCCAGGAGTTCGGCGGGTACGCCCGCCAGATCGAGTTGGGGTTGGATCGGGTCCGGCGCGGGCAGGCGGCGCTGAGCGAAGTGGCGCTGGGAGGCACGGCGGTGGGGACGGGCCTCAACGCGCATCCGCACTTCGCGCCCCGCGTGATCGCGCTGCTGTCCAGGGAAATCGGGTGTCCCTTCACGGAGGCGGTGAACCACTTCGAGGCTCAGTCCGCGCAGGACTCCATCGTGGAGGCCAGCGGGGAGCTTCGCACCGTCGCGGTGAGCCTCATGAAGATCGCGAACGACATCCGCTGGTTGGGGTCGGGGCCGCGATGCGGATTGGGCGAGATCCTCCTTCCTGAGACGCAGCCCGGGTCCTCCATCATGCCCGGCAAGGTGAACCCGGTGATCGCGGAGTCCGTGACCATGGTGGCGGCGCAGGTGATGGGGAACGATGTCACCATCACGGTCGGCGGACAGGCCGCGAATTTCGAGCTGATCGTGATGCTGCCGGTGATGGCCCACAATCTGCTCCAGTCCATCGAGCTGCTCGCCCGCGTGTCCGGAAATTTCGCGCTGCGGTGCATCGAGGGGATTGCCGCCGATGAGGAGCGGTGCCGGAACTCCATCGAACAGAGCCTGGCCATGTGTACCGCGCTGGTGCCCGAGATCGGCTATGAGGCTGCGGCCAAGATCGCCAAGGAGGCGCATCGGACCGGAAAAACCGTCCGCGAGGTCGCCCGGAGTCAGCAGATCCTTCCGGAGGCCCGACTCGAGGCGTTGCTGGACCCGTGGCGGATGACGGAGCCGGGAGAGGAGTCGCGCAAGCGGGAGCGTCGCTGATTGCGCCCCGGCCGGAAGAGGACCATGGAGCGGCACCTCCGAACCATTGCGCTTGTCGGTCTGTTGTGCGTCTCCGCGTCGCCGGCCGTCTGGACGGGCGGCGCCGGGGGGCAGCAGCCGGGCGTGCCGAGCGACCTTCCGAATGTCGCCCTCCGCAGCCTCGCCGACCTCCGTGAACAGCTCGACCGGAACCCCATCGGTCCGACTGAGGAGCTGCGCATCACCCCATTGATCGAAGACCAGGACTCGAGTGCCTTGCTGGTCCAAGTACGGACCGCCCTGCCCGCGCACTTTCATCGGCATACGCGGGAGATTCTCTACCTGCTTCAGGGGGAGGGGATCTTTCGCCTGGAGTCGGAACAGATCCCGGTGCGGACGGGATCGGTGGTACGCGTGCGACCCGGTCAGGTCCACACCTTTGCGCCTCTCGGCCGGACACCTGCCGTTTTTTTCGTGGTGACGATGCCCCGGTGGGATGAGGCTGACCGCTTCGCCGCCGCCGATCACCCGATGGCTCGATAACCGTGCAAGTGCCCGTTGCCTTTGACAATTATTCGGCGTCTGTGCTAAAGTCCGCGAACCTTTTTCGAACATCTTTTAGAACACCGGGCCCGACGGTCGGCTGAGCGACGGAGAAGAGGGCCGGAATCACATCATGGCAACCTCGGGAATAGGCCACGCACACCTCATTGTTATTGTAGGCGCCGGGCCCGCCGGCATGGCGGCCGCGAACCTCCTCTCCAAGGCGGGCCATGAGGTGGTGATTCTGAACCGAGACATCAAGTTCGGCGGCCTCGCCGAATACGGCATTTTCCCGAGTAAGCTCAAGCTGCGGGGAGGGCTGCGGAAGTCGTACTGGGAGATCATCGAACGGCCGAACGTGCATTATTTCGGGAACGTATCGGTCAGCAGGACCAAAGACCTCACGATCGAAGACCTCCGAAGTCTGGAGGCCAGCGCGCTGGTGTTTGCCACGGGCGCCCAGGGGACGAAGACGATCGGCGTCGAGGGCGACTCGGCGACCGGCGTCTATCATGCCAAGGACGTGGTCTACCATTTCAACAGGCTTCCCGGCTTCGGCGAGCGGCCCTTCGAGATGGGCCGGCGGATCGCCATCATCGGGGTCGGCGATGTGATGGTCGACATCGCCCACTGGCTGATTCGTTACAAGCAGGTGGAGCAGGTCACCGCGATCGCGAGGCGCGGCCCTGCGGAGCGCAAGTATAACCCCAAGGAGATTCGCGCCATTTGTTCGAACATTGATCGGGCGACGCTGGCGGAGGAGTTCGCCCGCCTTCGCCCTCGGTTGGAAGCGGTGGGGCAGAACCCGGACGAGATCCTCAAGGGGATGACCGACGAATTCACCAAATGCGAGCCGCTGACCAGCCCGACGAAGATGGGGTTCCGTTTCCTGGCGTCTCCCCGTCGGGTGTTGACCGATGCGCAGAACCGCGTCCGGGGGTTGCAGATCGAGGAAACCAAGCTGGAGCCCAAGGGACAGGATTTCGCGGCGGTCGGGCTGAAGGAATACTACGAGTTCCCCTGCGACAGCGTGGTGTTCGCGGTCGGAGACAGGGTGGACGAGACGGTCGGGTTGCCGTATAAGAACGGGGTCTTCGTCACGAACCCCGCTTTGACCGGCAACGATCCCGACGATGCGCTCTTCCAGGCCTACGATGAAGCGTCCGGACAGGTGATCGAGGGGGTGTTCCTGACGGGCTGGGCGCGAAAGGCCAGCGAGGGCCTGGTCGGGATCGCGAAGCGGGACGGCGAATGGTGCACCGAGGTCCTCGTGCGATACCTGGAATCACGGGCACCCCGGGAGCGGAGCGCAAACGAGAGGGTGCTCCGTCAACTTCGGACGATGCTGCAGGCGCGAGGGGCGCAGGCGATCGACGTGGAGAGCCTCAGAGTCCTGGAGGCGATCGAGAAGGAACAGGGCATGGCACGCGACTGTATCGGCGAATTCAAGTTTCCGTCCAACGAACTGATGCTGACGCTCATCCAAGAACGGCGCGAGCGCGAACGCGCCCCCGCCGCCCGCGCACCCCTATCCGCAAAGTGACCTAGCCCACCGTGTCTCGCTCCAGTGGGTGGCGTGGCGAGCGGGTCCCCCGTCGCCCGCAGCGAAAGGGGAGAAGAGCCAACGGGGTGCCGCTGAGCACCATCACACAGCGCCCGCGCATTGCCAAACCCCGAAGTGAACCCCAACGGGGGGATGGGTGGAGCGAGGACGACGGGGGTGAGCGCCACGACAGGACCCGCTGGAGCCAAACCAGCCAGCATCGATTGTTTTTGGATCAGAGTTAACTGTCCCCCCACTTCAGCTTTCTTCTCAAGAGGTCATAGTACGTCCGATCCGGGAGCCGGATGAGCTGTGTTCGGTGTTCGGAGACCGCGATCCCGACCGTATCTCCCTGCGCCAGGGCGACGCCCACCTGCCCGTCGAACGTCGCCATCGCGCCCTCAACCTGGCTGGTCAGCGTGACCTCCAGGGCGACGCCGCGGGGAACCAGCAGCGGGCGGTGGGTGAGCGTGTGCGGACAGATCGGGGTGAGGATCAGCGCCTGGACGGTCGGGTGGATGATCGGCCCGCCGGCGGAGAGCGAATAGGCGGTGGAGCCGGTCGGGGTCGAGACGATCAGTCCGTCCCCTCGGAGACGCGTGACGAACTGTCCGTCGATCAGAATTTGAATCTCGATCATGCGGGCGAGGGTGCCCTTGCTCACGACCACGTCGTTCAGGACCGTCGCCTTCGCCACGTGCTCGCCGTGGCGATGAATGTCAGCGCGCAGCATCAGTCGTTCCTCGACCATGAACTCCTGGGCGAAGACCTTCTCGAGAGCCGGGTAGAGCTGGTCGAGGGTGATCTCCGTGAGGAATCCCAGGCCTCCCATGTTCACGCCCAGGATGGGCACGGCGCGTTCCTCCAGGAGCCGCGCGGCGCTCAGCATCGTTCCGTCGCCGCCCAGCACGAGGACCATATCGGACCGTGTCGCGATCTGCGTTTTCTGGTTCGACGCGGACTCGCCGATGAGAGCGGCGGTCTTCGCGTCGAACACCACCTCTTTCTTGCGCTCTCGAAGCCAGGCGACGAGGTCTGTGAGGATGTGCTTGACGTCGGGAAACTTGGGCTTGGTGAGGATGCCGATCGTCTTCATGAGTCTCCAATCCCCGTGACGGCGAGGCGCCGGGGCGACGAGTAGAAGTGGGGTCGGATTGTATCGGGAGGCCCGTTTTCTTGTCAACGAATGATCGCTCGCGACGAACGCCGACGGTGACTCGGCTGCGGTGGAATTCCGGAGCATGCGGCGAAGAACCGAGCAGAGGGCTTGACAGGCAGTAGCCCGACCGATAGAATTACGGCAACATTTTCGAAGACTTGCTGCGATTCCGTCGCCCCACGACGAACGAAGGAGGAAGGATGTTCGAACGATTCACGGATAAGGGTCGGAAGATCATCATCCTGGCGAGGGAGGAGGCCGAGCGTCACCAGAACGACTACCTGGGGACCGAACACCTGGTTTTGGCTATTCTCCGTGAGTCGGACGGGATCGCCCTTATGATCATCAAGAAGATGGGTCTCTCCTCGGAGCAGATACGCCTTGAGATCGAGCGGAATCTGCCCGGCGGCGGCACCACGATGACGTTCGGTGAGATTCCCTTCAGCCCGCGCGTCAAGAAAGTCATCGAGTACGGCGTCGAGGAGGCCCGGTTGCTCGGCCACAACCACATCGGGAGCGAGCATCTCTTGCTCGGGCTGTTGAGGGAGGAAGAAGGCATCGGCGGCAAAATTCTCCGGAGCCTGGGCGCCAACCTGCTGACGGCGAGACAGTTGACCGTCACGTTTCTCCGCAAGTCTGCGCCCCGCGAGCGGGACCGCAAGAGCAACACTCCTGCGCTCGATGAATTCGGGCGCGACCTGACTCAGCTGGCGCAAGAGGGCCAGTTGGACCCGGTCATCGGAAGAGCGGACGAGATCGAGCGGGTGTTGCAGATCCTCAGCCGCCGCACCAAGAACAACCCCGCCTTGATCGGCGAGTCCGGCGTCGGCAAGACCGCGATCGTCGAGGGGTTGGCCCAGCGCATCGTGCTGTCGGAAGTTCCCGACAATCTTCTTTCACGGCGGGTCATCGCCCTGGACCTGGGATCGCTGGTCGCCGGCACCAAATACCGCGGTCAGTTCGAGGAACGCCTGAAAGTGGTCATGAAGGAGATCGTGCAGGCCGGGAACATCATCATCTTTATCGACGAGCTCCACACCCTGGTGGGCGCCGGCGCGGCGGAAGGCTCGATCGACGCCTCGAACATGCTCAAGCCGGCGCTGTCCCGGGGCGAAATCCAGTGCATCGGGGCCACGACGCTCGATGAGTACCGTAAACATATCGAGAAGGACGGCGCGCTGAAGCGGCGCTTTCAACCCATCTACGTTCAGCCTCCCAGCCTGGATGAGACGGTCCGGATCATCCAGGGGCTTCGGGACCGGTATGAAGAGCATCATGGGGTGGAGATCAGCGAGGAGGCCATCGTCGAAGCGGTCAAGCTGTCGGACCGCTACATCACCGATCGGTTCCTGCCAGACAAAGCGATCGATCTGATCGACGAAACGGGGTCGCGGGCGAAGTTGCAGACCTACTCGTTGCCCGGTGAACTCAAGGCGCTGGAGCAGGAACTGAAGAAGATCTCTCGCGAGAAAGAGCTGGCCATCTCGCTGCAGAACTTCGAGGAAGCGGTGAAGTTCCGGGAAGAGGAGGAACGGTTACGGAAATTGTTGGATGAGTCCAAGCGGGAATGGAAAAAGAACCAGGAGAAGCAGAAGCCGGTCATCACGAAGGAAGATGTGGCCTATGTGGTCTCGAAGATCACCGGGATCCCCCTGTTCAAACTGGAGGAGGAAGAATCCGCGAAGCTCCTTCACATGGAGAATTTTCTCCACAAGCGGATCGTGGGGCAGGAGGAAGCGATCTCGGCGGTCTGCCGGGCAATCCGCCGGTCACGCGCCGGTCTGAAGGAAGCCAAGAAACCCATCGGATCGTTCATCTTCCTGGGACCCACGGGGGTGGGGAAGACGGAGCTTGCCCGGGCCCTGGCGGAGTTTCTCTTCAACACGGAAGACGCGTTGATCCGTATCGACATGTCGGAATACCAGGAGAAGTTCACCAGCTCGCGTCTGTTCGGAGCCCCGCCGGGCTACGTAGGGTATGAGGAAGGCGGACAGCTGACCGAAAAGGTGCGTCGTCGTCCGTACTCGGTCGTGCTGTTTGATGAAATCGAGAAGGCCCATCCCGATATCTTCAACGTGCTCTTGCAAGTCCTGGACGACGGCGTGCTGACCGACAGTCTGGGTCGCAAGGTCGATTTCAAGAACAGCGTGGTCATCATGACCTCCAACCTGGGGACCAAGCTCATCCAGAAAGGCGTGTCGCTCGGATTCCACCGGACGGAGCAGAGCGACCACGATCAGCGCATGAAGGAGGAGGTGCTGGCTGAATTGCGCCGGACGTTCAGCCCGGAGTTCCTCAACCGAATCGACGAAGTGGTGGTCTTCCATCAGCTCGTCAAAGA
>JBOHOM010000197.1:0-3166 GCA_050731075.1 Nitrospiraceae bacterium | reverse complement strand
AGGGCCCGTCCGGTTCATGTCATCCGGCGACTTGGCCTGCCGCTCTACCGGAACCATTGTGCAGCATGCTACGCGGGCTCTAGTTTGTCAACCCGCTCCCCGGCCCCGAATCCGTCCGTCGCGGGGGCGGCATCCAACGTCGCTCCATTTTCGACAGGGTGTCGGTAAGAACAGCTTGACACGTGTGGACAGTTTTCCCCAGAATCCTGGTCCGAGCATGATGCTCGGAAAGGCTCGATGGCCATGATCAACCGGTATCGCTTCGCGGTCCGTCCCTGGATGAGGAAGGGGATCGTTACGCGGGCGCCGATTCCGACCCGGATCGTCTCGAACGAGGAGTTCCTGCCGCTGCCCCAGACGCCCGCGCAGGCGGCCGTCGAGCGCCTCGTTGAGGCGTCTGCGGAGTCTGTCGGCCGCAGGCTGGGCCTGACCCGTCGCGACTTTCTGAAAACCACCGGGGGGATGGCGGCGGCCTTGCTGGCGATGAATGCAGTCTTCGGAAAATTCTTCGACGTCCTGGCCGTCGAGGCGGTGGAGGCGGCGGCCTTCGCCGAGCGGGGCGGCGACCCATTCTTCATCTTCGACGTGCAGACGCACTATGTCAGCGCCGGCTACGATCCGACGGGCGCCGAAGCGAACCGCAAGGGGGCGGTGACGAAGGAGGCGTTGCTGGGCCTGCGACGGCGTGCGCGCGAGGCCGGGATGAATCCCAAGCTGTCGGGCGACCGGGGAACGCTCGCTGACCTGGCCTGGGAGAATTTCATCAAAGAGGTGTTCTTGGACAGCGAGACGACGCTGGGGCTGATCAGTACGCCGCCCGGGCCCTATCCGCAGGAATCGGTGGTTCCCCCCCGAGAGATGGCCCACATTCGGGACGAGATCAACCGCGTGACCGGTTCGCAGCGGATGCTGGCGCACGGCCTGGCCACACCGCAGCTGGGGCAGGCCGACCTGGAGTTCATGGAGCTGCAGGCCGGCGCGCTGAAAGTAGATGCCTGGAAATGTTATACGGGCTCGCCCCCGAAAGGAACGGCACACGGCTGGTGGATGGATGACGAGCAGGTGGCGTACCCGATGCTGGAGAAGGCTCAGACTCTCGGGGTGCCGCGGGTCTGCGTGCACAAAGGGCTGCCGTTGGGACCGGTGGAGGACTACAACCATCCACGAGACCTGATCAAGGCGGCAAAGGATTTTCCGAACATCAATTTCCTCGTGTATCACTCGGGATTCCGGGGCGCCGGCTCCCTGGAGGAGATCTTCGCGCGGACCGGGGAAATTCCCTGGACCAGCGAGTTCTGCCGGATGAAGCGGGCGGAACCCCGGATCAGCAACATCTACATGGAGTTGGGCTCGACCTTCGGGCAACTGGTCACCACGCACCCCGCGATCTGCGCGCACCTGCTCGGCGAGATCATCGGGGCATTCGGGGCGGACCACGTGCTCTGGGGCACCGACTCGATCTGGTACGGCACGCCGCAGTGGCAGATCGAGGCGTTTCGGCGGTTCCAGATTCCGGAGCCTCTGATCGAAAAGCGCGGCTACCGGCCGCTGTCCCGCGAGGTCAAGGCGCAGATCTTCGGGCTGAACGCCGCGCGGGTCTTCGGGGTCACGGTGGGAGCGAAACGGAACGAACTGCCGAAGGATTATCTGGACCGGATCAAGATGAGTTATCTCGAGGAGGGTCCTGAACCAAGCCATAGATTCTACGGGTGGGTCGCGGGTTGAAACGTCTATCGCGTCATGGCGTGGCGCGTCTCTCGCGACAGACGCAACGACGCGACGGACGCGATACGAACGACGTTAACTCTATCAGCCGGACAACCAAGCCGATACGCATCGGGGTGATTGCCGACACGCACGGCCTCTTTGATCGCGCGATCCTGCGTCACTTCGAAGGAGTCGATCACATTCTGCACGCCGGCGACATCGGTGATCCGTCCGTGATCTCAAAACTTCAGAAGCTGGCGCCGGTGACGGCCGTCTCCGGCAATGTGGACGGCTACGAGCGAAGCGGCTTTCCACCGGAGACCGTGCTCGAACTGGGCGGGAAGCGCGTTGCCATCCGGCACATCGTGTATGAAGGCGGAAAGCTGACTGACGGGGGGCGCGCGTTTCTGGATCGTGAACAACCCGATGTTTGCGTCTTCGGCCACACGCATCAGCCAAAGGCCCAACGGTTTTGCTCCATCCTGCTCTTCAATCCTGGCTCGGCCGGTCCGAAGCGCTTTAAGCTGCCTCGCGGGCTGGGAATCCTGACGATCGAGAACCTCACGATCACGCCAACCCATATCACCATAAGCGATCATCCTGAATAGTTCCTTGGTCGACGGCTCCGCCCTATACCCTTTCAGCCCATAGGAAGGGAACAGACTCCTGTCGTGACCGGGTGGCACTGGTTGACATTTCATGATCGTGAGCATACAAAATCGATTTCATCCGGTAGCACTGCCACGCTTTAACCGGGAGCAAGGGATGTTCCTTGCTGTACGTTGGACCAGCATTCTGATCATTCTCTGTGTTCTCTCCTCCTGCACTCCTACCATCAAATCTGAGCCGGATGCTCTTCGTGATTTGACCCCACCCACCGAGCCCCAGAAAGGTTTGTTCGGACGGGTCAGGCAGCAATACCCGTCTGATCGGTATCTGATTGGAATCGGACAGCCGGACTTGGGAAAAGCGGCAACTGAACTGGCGCGCGCCGACCTGATGAAGCAGGTCCGGGTGGAGGTGAGGGTCATGTGGACCGATCTCATACGGGAGCGGGGCGGGAAAACAGAACAGGAAGTGTCCCGTCTCGTGGAGACCGAGGTGGCAGAGTTGGTGAGGGGGATTGAGATCGTGGAGCAGGGCAGGGACCGGCAGTCCAGTACCGCCTATGCCGTCGCGGTCTTGCCCAAAGCCGAGATGGAAAGCATTCTTCAGAAGCCAAGAGGCCTGCATGAGGCCAGCGTTCCCCCTTCGGAGAGTAGGGAGCCGCAAGGGGAAATTTGGGTCATTGCCGAAGGAATTGTTTCGCTGGGAGACGATATCACAATCGCTGAGGCCAAAGCCCGCTCCAGAGACGAAGCTCGGCGCAAGGCGATTGAGCAGGCGGTGGGAATCTTTGTGAAGGGGCAGAGGATGGTCTATAACGCGCAGTTGGCGGAAGATCTGGTTCGATCCCTGG
>JBOHOM010000196.1:0-6260 GCA_050731075.1 Nitrospiraceae bacterium | reverse complement strand
TCTCCGGCTCATTTCCGGGCAAACCTCCTTGCGGCACTCCTCCCTGTGGCGGACGTCCCAGTGTAGGTCCTCCTGGAGGCGGCCCTCCTATTGGAGGTCCTCCGGGCGGTGTGCCTCCCGGCGGTGGACCTCCGGGTGGCGGGCCTCCCGGCAACGCCAAAAGGTAGTTCTGATCCGACTCTCCTTTCCGCCCTCCCGGTAGGAGTTCCGTCTAAAACCTGATTTCTTAACAACAACAATTTATTGCGTGACATCCTACAGCGTTATACGATTGTCACGCTAACAGCCAGGGGTCCTGCTCCATCCTCGGACCGCATCTACGGGGGGCTTTGGCGGGTTGCATAGCGTGGCTCTCCGTTCAGAGACAAGTGGGATCGGGCGAGTGCAGATCGCGTATGGAGCCCAAACCGACGTCGGACTCAGGCGGGCGCATAATGAGGACAGCCTGTGTGCCGATCCCGACATAGGGCTCTTTATGGTGTGCGACGGAATGGGAGGGCACAAGGCTGGCGAGGTGGCCAGCCGCATGGCGGTTGAGGTCATTCAGCAATACTTGCGCGAGGCGCGTGCGAACACGCTCCAGCCCATCATCGGCGACTACGACTCCACATTCTCTCCCCAAACAAATCGGTTGGCCAGCGCATCCCGGCTCGCCAACCAGGCCATCTACGATGCGGGGCGAAGCCGGCCCGACCATGCAGGCATGGGAACCACCGTCGTCTCCGCGGTCATCTCGGGGCAGATCCTCTCGATCGCCTCTGTCGGCGACAGTCGCATGTATCTCATCAGGGGTGGCAGCATTCAGCCGTTAACCACCGACCACTCCCTGGTCGCCGAGCAGGTACGCCGAGGCATTCTGACGGAGGAAGAGGCGGAGCGGTCGCCCCACAGACATGTCCTAACCAGGGCGTTAGGGATCGATCAGGACGTCCAGGTTGAGGTCAACGAGATCTGCCTCTTGGAGAGGGATGCCCTCTTGCTGTGCTCAGACGGTTTGACCGGCGGAGTCAGACCCCCTGAAATCCTGCGCGTGATAGGCTCGGAGCCAGAGCCGCAGGCCGCCTGCGAACGATTAGTGACGATGGCGAACGACGCGGGCGGAGAAGACAACACGACCGTCATTCTCATCACCGTCCGGTAACAATTGCTCATATGGCTCGAGCCTGGTTAGGAAAAACAGAGATCATTCAGATGCTTGGTTTTGGCCTTGCGAGCGTGATCACCGGCACCATGGTCCTCCTCTTCTGGTTAGGTGTGAGCCCGCTTGAACGATTAGAGGGCGGCTCTCTCGACTTCCGGTTCAAGCTTCGGGGAGAACGTCCGGCCGGCCGTGAGGTCGTACTCGTCGCGATCGACGAGAAAAGCCTGAAGGAAGTCGGCCACTGGCCGTGGTCCCGCGATAAGCAGGCACAATTGGTAAACGCAATCGGGGCGGACGGGGCCAAGGTGATCGGACTGGATATCATCTATGCCGAGCCCGAAGTCACCCAAGACTTGCGTGGGCTCCAGGAGCTCATCGCAAGTGCCGAGATGACCGAAGCGGCTTCTTCAGCCCTGATGGAAATCCTCCGCAAGAAAGCGGCGGTGGCCGACGCCGACCGCCAGTTCGTCAAGAGCCTGCAGGCCGCCAGGAACGTGGTCTTGGCACTCCCGCTCATGGTGCCGGAGACGCACTCCACCATGCGGCAGGGTTCACCAACGACGGCAGTGACGGAGTACATCCAACGAAGCGAATTCAGGCTGGTCAGACAAGCCCAAAGTGGGGAGTCGCTGGAGCCACATCGGGCCACGGATGTTCATCCGCCCCTCAGGCCGTTTGCGGACGCGGCAGTCAGCCTTGGCCATGTCTACAGCCTGCCGGATCGAGACGGGGTCACTCGCTACGAATACCTGGCGCTTCGGTACGACGACGCCTACTACCCGTCGCTTGCGCTCGAGATCGCTCGCATCTATCTGGACGTTCCGAGGGAGCAGATGGCGTTGACGCTCGGCGAGGGCGTGGGCCTTGGCGATCTCATGGTTCCCACCGATCAGAAAGCACGGATGCTGATTGATTACGCCGGGCGCGAGCGGAGCTTTCAGTATGTGTCAGCGACGGATGTCCTCCATACGCGTGTCCCGCGGGGGACCTTCACTGATAAAGCGGTCATTGTCGGGACTGCCGCTCTCGGCACCTATGACCAAAAGACCACCCCCTTTTCGGCCAACTTTCCGGGTTTTGAAAAGAATGCCACAGTCATCGACAACATCATTCACCGGCAGTTTCTGAAAAAAGGTCTGTGGGCTGGACCGCTCGACATCGGCATCATCCTTTTCTTCGGGCTTTCGCTCGGGTATGTGTTACCGAAAGTGAGGGCCTTGCCAGGAACGTGCATTGCGGCTTCGGCTCTCCTGGGGTTTGCAGCTCTGGCCCAACACCTATTCGTCACACAGGGCATCTGGATCGACGTCGTGAACCCGAGCTTGACGATCACTGGCACCTTTATGACCATCACGGTGCTGCGCTTCATGACCGAAGAGAAGAAGGCCAAAGAGATCCGCACAATGTTCTCGAGCTACGTGAGCCCCAGGATCGTCGAGGAATTGATCAAGGATCCCGCAAAGGCCACATTGGGGGGCCAGCGCAAAGAACTGACCATGCTGTTCTCGGACGTGGCTGGGTTTACGAGTTTCAGTGAAAAACACAAGGCCGAGGACGTCGTGGCGCAACTGAATGAGTATCTGGGAGCCATGACAGAGGTAATCCTCCACTGGAATGGAACACTGGACAAGTTCGTCGGCGATGCAATCGTGGTCTTCTGGGGTGCTCCCGTCGATCAACCGAACCACGTCGAGTTGGCGGTCAAATGCGCATTGCACATGCGGGATCGGTTGTCCGAGTTACACGACAAGTGGAGAGCTGAGGGAAAGGCCATCCTGGACCACGGCATCGGAATCAATACCGGTGTGGTTGTGGTCGGCAACATCGGGGCCGAGGGCAAAAAGATGGATTTCACGATGATCGGGGACCAGACAAACCTGGCGGCTCGCGTACAGGGACTCACCAGGAAATTGGGATGCCCCATCGTCATCACCGAATATACGGCCGCGCGTGTGAAGAACATGATGGCGGTCGCAGATCCCGGCGACAACCGTGGGCGACTCGGGCACGTGTCGTTGCGCAAATTGGGAACGGCCCGAGTGAAGGGCAGGGACGAGACCGTCATTGTCTACGCCCTGGAATCCCTGAAGCGGGAGGAGCCATCGAGGATCGAGGAGGAGTCGCCGCACAAATCGTTGGAGGCGACGGGCCGGTGATCGTCTGGGATGGCAGACAGCGGTGGAGCTAATCCACGCGTGGCGGATTCGGCACATCCTTGAAGATCTGGGTCACCAGTTGCCGGCCCAGGGCGAGGCGCTCCGAGAGGGCCGGCGCGGTCAGAAACCGGTCCAGCAGCTCGCCGACCGCGGCGTCGCGGGACGCCACGAAGCGAAGCATGTCTGCCGGTGATGTGAGCCAGAACCCCCTGAGGCGAAAGAAAGCCTGCAACAGGTCTTCGACGAACATCCCCAAAAGATACTGGGCTGTCGCCGGCTGGTGGATGAGGTCCTCCGCCTTGCCCAGGCGGTGGAGGCAGCCGACCTTCAAGCGGATCTTTTCGTTCAGGCCGGCAGGCGGGGGCCCTTGGCGAAATCGTTGGTTCGCTCGTTCCACCAGTTTCGCGCCTGACCCCTCAAGCTCGAACAGGACCCGTGCTTTCCGCAGCAGCGGAGGGAGGCGGGGGATATGCATGATCTCTTGTTCCACGGCCTTATAGCCGCGATAGCGGACTTCGACCGTTCGATCGGAGACACGGATCGTTTCCTCTCCCTCGTCCTGCCCCGCAATCAAGGCGATGAAGTCCAGATCACTATGGGGAGTCAACGCCCGGCGAGCTCCGGAGCCCACCAGAATGACCGCCAACAGATCCCCGCCGCGCTTCCCGCGGACGTATCGAAGCGCGGCGGCCAGGAGCTCCTCCTGGCCGGGAGGGGCCGGGACTGCCGGCTGCTCCGGCGGTTCGGGGATGTCTAAGAGTTCGGCCTGGAGTTCATCGCGCGTCGGCAGGTTCGGCGCGGTCTCGCTCGGCCTGAAGGTGGAATTCTGGTCCATGGAACTCCGCTCCGTGATCAGCCGATCGCCAGCGGACCCCGCTTACGGACCAGCGAGTTGTTTGATCTTGGTCTCAAGACCAGTCAACCACTGATCGAACGGCGCATTGTAGAGACGGCTGGAAGACCCTGTCAACCGCCGCCGGAGCGGGCAGGCTACCGCGACAGGACGGACGCGAAGATCTGTCCGGCTTCCTCGATGTCCTTCGACGTCACATCAAGGTGCGTCACCGCACGGAAGGTGGTTCCCCCGACCGCATTGACCAGCAGCCCTTCCTTTTTCAAGTCCGCGAGGATCTCGGCGGTCGACCGGCGGGAAGGCATCACGTCGAACAGGACAATATTCGATTCGACCTGATCGGGTTGGATAGAGACGGTGCGGATCTTCCTGAGCGCGTTGGCGAGCACGCGAGCGTGATCGTGGTCCTCCTTCAACCGGGAGATGTTATGGTCGAGCGCGTAGATGCCCGCCGCGGCCAGGATCCCGGCCTGGCGCATCCCCCCGCCGTACATGCGTCGGAACCGCCGCAGCTTGTCGACGGTCGGCCGGTCGGATACGATCACGGACCCGACCGGCGCGCCCAGCCCCTTGGACAGACAGAAGGAGACGGTCTCGAAGTGGCGGGCATACTCCGCGGCGGACACGCCGGTGGCCACGACCGCGTTGAAGAGCCGCGCACCGTCCAGGTGCATTGGAATCCCGCGGGCGAGGGCCACGGCGCGGATCTGTTCAATCTTGGAGAGCGGATAGATCGAGCCGCCGCCGCTATTGTGAGTGTTCTCAAGACAGATCAAGGTGGTGGGGATCGTGTACGGATCCTTCGGCCGGATGGCCGCTTCAACCTGCTCGGGTTTGAGAATCCCCCGATCGCCGCTGACCCAGTGGAGCTGCACCCCGGCCAGCGCCGCCGCGGCGCCATGTTCGTAGCGCACGATGTGCGAGCGGCTTTCGACAATGACTTCGTCCCCGGGCTGAGTCTGAACCCGGATGGAGAGCTGATTGGCCATAATGCCAGACGGCACAAACAGCGCCGCGGCCTTTCCCAGAAGGGCTGCGGCCATCTCTTGCAGCCGGTTGACGGTGGGGTCTTCCCCGTAGACATCGTCCCCCACGGGGGCGCGGGCCATGGCCTCACGCATCGCCGGGGACGGCTTGGTCACGGTATCACTGCGCAAATCGATCATTGAGGGCTTCTGGACGGCGGCGACAGGCTGAGCCGATCTTCGAACTTATACGCCTGCCGGGCCAATACAGGATAGATCGTGAAGATGGGCGTGTTGTACGGAATGACCGCCGACTGGATGCCGGGCAATAGTCCAAGATGCATATTGACGAAATTATAGCTCAGCCCTTCCTGCCATGGTTCGCGGAAGGACTCCGCATAGGCCTCAACCCGGTCCGATGCATAGGTGCGGGTCATCAACCCGGATGCCCCCTGCACCCCATACTCGGCGAGGTCGGGAGCCCCCTGAATCAGCAGGGAGAGGACCGAGGCGTCGAACCAGACTTTAAATTTGCAGCTTACCTGGATGAACGGCCCCAGCGAGCCAATGTGCTCCAGCACGGACATGGGATAAATGAATTCCTTCGGCACGTCTGAAGCGGATTCGGAGGGAACACAAGTGAATTCAGGCTCCTTCACGCCGGAGACGGACACAAACACCAGGTTCGGATCATCCAGGGCAATCTCCAACATCTGTCCGTCATGGTAGCCGCAGAGTTTGCCCATCTCATAGCGGAGAGGATAGGAGTACCCCACGGTGGCGTAGAAAATCCGCACCCCGGCTTCCAGCGGGTCTTCCGGTGCGCGACTGATCTTGAGATCGAACGGCAGCAGTAAGTGAAACGCGTTCGTGCGCGCACTCATGAACGGCGCGCAGGCACCCGGAAACTCTTTGTGAATCGTGACGTTCTCCGGCTCAAACCGCTTGGGCGTGCCCCCGAAATGCTGCGCGGTCTTCGCCTCCTGTGGAAGCCGGTACTTGTTCTGGTAGTACGCCGCGGCGCGCTTTTGAGCCAGATCAAGAAAGTACTCGGGCGCGTCTGTCTCAACGATCAATCGTTGCGCCTTCAGATCGTGCGCGCGGGGCACCCGCATGGCCTGGTTGTATACCTCCAGATCCGCGCC
>JBOHOM010000195.1:0-6766 GCA_050731075.1 Nitrospiraceae bacterium | reverse complement strand
GGGTGATGACCACTATGCCTTGGTCAGTTCCGGCTTTCCTACTCGGCGGAGCCTCGGTGGACGCCTCGCTCCTCCGGCGAAGTTCGCTTTGAGCCCCGACACACCCTTCGGGTTATGAATTCGGGGGCGGCCGGGCGCGCTGGTCAGCGCCACCCGCTAGGGTGCGGTCAGGGAGGAAAAGTCGGCATCAGCTTGGCGAGGTGGGAGTGCGGGAGCGTTGGTTTCAGCCAGTTCAGAGGTGTGCTAGAATCTCCGCCTGAAGGAGCAGCGATCAATGCGGAGGGCCCATTCGCTTGCCGAAAAATTTGAGCCGGTGATCTACGAATTCCCGGTCAAGTATCAGCATGACCGGACTGGGTGGATGGTTTGGCCGGAGGGTTTGCCGGTGACGGCCATTGCGTCCACAAAGATTGGCGCTCGCCGCAAGCTGAGAGGCGCTGTCCGAGCGTACTTTCGCAGCATCCTCCGCTGCGGAGATCCCTTGGCAAAGGAGAGGTAGATGAGCCCGAAGGTTGAAAAACTACTGGCCGATGCTTTGAAACTTCCTCCACAGGCGCGGGCGGAATTGGCAGCTGAGCTGATCGACAGTCTGGATCAGAAGGTGGATGAGGACTCCGAAGAGGCGTGGAGCGCCGAGATTGCCCGTCGCGTCGAAGACCTGGAAACCGGCAGAGTGAAGGCAGTCCCATGGACAGAGGCTCGACGCCAAATCATGGGGCTGTCCGGTGAGTCTACTCCCACTTGAGTTTCATCCAGACGCGGTAGCTGAAGCCCATGCTGCGGGGGAATGGTACAAGCAACGCAGCGAGGCAGCCGGGGCCGCATTCCTTGCCGAGCTCGACCATGCGGTGGAGCTCATCAGTCGGTCTCCTCGACGATGGCCGCCTTATCTACACGGAACCAGACGTTACCTTCTTCATCGTTTTCCCTTTAGCGTGGTTTATCGAGAACGACCAGATGCGCTGACCGTGGTCGCAGTGGCGCACGCGCGTCGCCGGCCTGGGTATTGGAAATCGAGGTGATCGCCACTCAATCCTATGTCAAGTATGAGTGACCAGCGGCTTCACATCACTGTGGTGCAGGGCAGCATTCTGGGGGTGGAGGCGGAGGTGATTGTGAATGCGGCGAATAGCCAAGGCTACATGGGAGGCGGCGTCGCGGGAGTCATCAAGCGTGCGGCGGGCGTTGAGGTCGAGGAGGAGGCGCGGAAGCAGGCGCCGACTCCGGTGGGAAAAGCGGTCCTGACGTCCGGCGGGAGGACCAGATTCAAAGCGATCATCCACGCGCCGACGATGCCGCAGCCAGCCATGCAGATTCCACCACAAAACGTCGCGCTGGCGACGAGAACGGCGCTGGCGTTGGGGGATTCGCACGGGTTCACGTCGATCGCGATCCCGGGCATGGGTACGGGAGTGGGGGGCGTCGCGCACACGGAAGCAGCGGCCCTGATGGTCAAGGAGATCAAGGCGTTCGCGCCGCGTACGCTTCGCTCGGTAATCTTGGTGGACGTGGACGCGGCGATGGTGAGCGCATGGCGGGAAGCGCTCAAGGCGAGTGGCAATAGGCGATAGGCGCTAGGGTGGGCAATAGGCGTGAGGCTATAGGCGATAGGTAAGAGCAATCTCCCTATACCCCCTAGCCCATAGCCTCTAGCCTTCACTTTAGCCCATCGCCCATCGCCTCTAGCCAAAAGGCTGCCTGATGCCTTTAGAAGATGATTTTTCCGACATCGTGAAGAAGGCCCGCATGGGGCAGGGGTTGTCGGTGGCGGATGTCGCGCGGACGACCGGTCTCCCTGCCGGCGATCTGACCGTGCTCGAGCGCGGCGGGCGGTTGCCCACGCAAGCGGAGCTCCACGCCATCGCCGCGGCCCTGCGGCTCAGGGCTGAGCCACTGACACAGATTGCCCTGGACGGCTGGGGACCGGCGCCGACGCCCTCCTCGGTGAGTTGCGTGGACACCGTGCTCGGTGATATTGGGGGGTACGCGGTGAAGGGCTACGTCCTGCATGACGGCGACGAGGCGATCTTCATTGATACGGCCTACAATGCGGACGCGATGCTGGAGGCCTTGGAGCGGCGCCATCTCCGGCTGACGGCGGTGTGTCTGACACATGGCCATGCGGATCATGCGGGGGGCCTGGATGTCATGCTTCAACATCGGAGAGTCCCCGTCTACCTCGGCGAGGCCGACAAGGCCTTGCTGGGCTGGCGTCCGCCCCAAGAGGTCCTCACCCAGCCGGATGATGGGCGAGTCATTCAGGTGGGCGGACTGTCGGTTCGGTGCATGGCGACGCCCGGCCACACGCCGGGGGGCATCTGTTATCGTGTCGAACAGGGGACTCAGGAGATCTGCTTCGTCGGCGATACCCTGTTTGCGGGCTCCATCGGGCGGGCCAATCCATTTTCACTCTACCCGGCTCACCTGGACTCGGTCCGGCGTCGCGTCCTGACGCTGCCGGCGCGGACTGTCCTGTTTCCAGGCCACGGACCGGCCACCACGGTGAGCGAGGAGTTGTCCCACAACCCGTTCGCAGCCGGGTCTTGAGCGAGCATGCGCGATGGATGACCACCGAGAGGACCGTTGGAACGGCGAGCGCCTGATCGAGGTCGAGGCTCCGCCCTTCTTGTCGCTCGACCAGGAGGAAGAACCGACTGGGCCGCGGCTGTCGGACTTGGCGTTGCCGATGGTTCTCTTTCTGTTGACGGTCTTTACGACCCTCTGGGCCGGCGCCTACGCGACACGGGGCAATCCCAAAGAGGGGCCATTGCAGTTCCTGCTCGGCGATCCGGCCGCGCTGCTGAAGGGCCTGCCGTTCGCGGGCACGCTGCTGGGGATCCTGGTCACGCATGAGTTCGGCCATTACCTGTTCTCGCGCATCCATCGCGTACCCGCCTCCTTGCCGCTGTTCATTCCAGGACCCCCGCATTTCATCGGCACGTTCGGCGCGATCATCCGCATGCGCAGCCCGATCCTGAGCCGGAGGGCGCTGTTCGATATCGGCGTGGCCGGTCCCATCGCCGGATTTGTGGTCGCCGTGGTGGCGCTGGTGATCGGCCTCAGCCTCTCCAAGGTGGTCCCGAACGAGGCGGTGTACGGGCTTCACCTGGGGGAGCCGCTCTTGCTGCAGTTCGTCTCATGGCTGGTCATCGGGCCGCTTCCACAGGGCTATGATGTGATCCTTCACCCCGTCGGGTTTGCGGCCTGGTTCGGGTTGTTCGTGACCTCGCTGAATCTCATCCCGATCGGCCAGCTCGATGGGGGACACGTGGCGTATGCGCTCTGGGGCCCGCGGCAGCGGACGGTGGCCCTGGCGATGCTCCCGGTCCTGATGATGCTGGGATTCATGCCGGGCGGCTGGCCGGGGTGGTTCCTCTGGGCGGGGATGGCCGGTTTGGTGGGGCTGGGCCATCCGCCGGTACGGGACCCGAGAGCGGCCTTAGGCCGGACGCGGATCTGGGTCGGATGGGGCGCCTTGGCGATCTTTGTATTGACGTTTGCGCCGATTCCGTTCTCGGTGTATTAGCAGGATGCTGAAAAAGGCCACCAACTTCGTTCTCAGTCGTTTGGACTCCTCACGTACCTCGGGTACCCGTTGCTCCTCTGATGCAACGGGTGAAAGCGTAGGGTCCTCACTCCTTGCGGCCTCGTTGGTGGACCTTTTTGAGCATCCTGCCGAATGGGCTTGGCACTCCCTTGCTTTCGGGCATTACCTATGATCGAAGTGCTACGCGAGATACGCGATCAGCCGTGGAAGTCGGTCCCGACCTGGCAGATTGTGGCCGCGTCGCTGGGGTTCGGCTGGTTGGGCTATCTGCTTCTCACCGCCGAGGACGGCTTCATCTTCCTCGACCATGCCAACCTGGTCTTTCACGAGGCCGGGCATCCGATCTTCGGCCTCTTCGGTCAAACGCTGGGACTCTACGGAGGAACGATCGGCCAGTTGGTCTTCCCGGTGGTGGCCGGGGCGGCCTTCTGGGCGCAGCGCGAGCCCGCCAGTTATGCGGTCGCCTCGGTGTGGTTCTTCGAAAACTTCCTGAACATCGCGCGCTACATGGCCGATGCCCGTGCACAGGTCCTGCCGCTGGTCGGCGGCGGCGAACACGATTGGACCGAGATCTTCAGCCGCTGGGGTGTCTTGAATTCGGATACCGCGATCGCTCATGCGGTCGCCGTCGCCGGCTGGGTCGGGATGCTGGGCGTGTGGGGCTGGTTGGGATGGCGGTGGTGGAAGCCTCAACCGTGAAGGGTATGCCGTGAACGTCACGATGGCCGTGCTTGCAGACGGCGCCAACCTGTCTCAGGAAGGGAAACTCAACATTCTGGGGATTTTCGATGCCCTCTATGCAGAATCCTTTCCGACGATTCATCCTGAGATGAAGCTGGTCGTACAGCTTGAAGCCGGGATCGCCGAGGTCGGCAAGGTGCACCAGGTCGAGATTCAACTGATGGACTCCGACGGGCGTAAGCCGTTTGTCGTGAACGGTCAGGTTGTCGTTGGCGACGTCAAACCCGGCACCGTCTTCAAGACGAATAGCATCCTGAACATCCGCGGCGTCACGTTTGAAAAGCCGGGCGATTTCGTCTTCAACATTCTGGTGAACGGCGACGTCAAAAAGCAGGTGCCGCTGAAAGTGATGGAGGCCCAGAAGAAGTGAAGGAACCTCACATTGGGCACTGATGCTTTCTGGTTCGGGTTCAGCGGTCGCTCACGTGACCGGGAAGGCTGTTATGGAACCGAGCGCGAGATCGTGCCGGCTATGGCCTGGAGCGCCTGTGGATCTCGTCCGAAGAGAGGAGAGCTTTCCGACCCGCTGTGCGGTGCCGAATGGCCGGGAGCCAGGATCTGGGCCTGCACGATCACCCGATCCCCCTCGATGACGTCAGGAACCTTGAGCACCGGGTTCCCGCACAGCCCCAGCACGTCGATCTCGATCGCCCCCGTGTCATCCTCCAGCCGGAAAGTATAGGCCCCGTAGCAGGTGCTGCCTGACGTCTGGACATAAGGAGCGAGCGCCTTCACCTGCCGGACCGTGCCCTGGACGGTGACCAGTTTGAGATGGTAGAGGTCGGGATCGGCGACGATCTCGCCGATAGCGATAGGTTCGTCGCTCAGGGCGAGGATGGGGCTGGCGAACGTGATCAGGAGTGCGATGGAAATTGAACTTGCAACCTTCACGCGACGGTCCTCGAGCGGTCAGTTGCCGAGTTTCGTGACTCCCTTCGCAAGGGCCTGGACCGTGAGCCGGTCCGCTCCCTCGCTATACTGATGCCCCACGGTGATCTGCGCCTCAATGGCCACCTTGTCGCCCTCGGACACGTCCGGCGGCTCCGCGGGTGACATTTGGGACACGCACGGGGGCTGGGCCGCCACGCTGATCTGCAGGAAGCCGGTGTCATCCGCGAGCACGAAGGTGTAGGGAGGGTGGACCATATAACATTGGAAGTCCAGCCGCGGATTGCCCCCGGGCTTGTCTTGAAGGATTTGCACCTGGTGCGCGGTGCCCTGGAGGGTAATCACACGGACATGGTAAGGCTGGGGGTCGGCCAGGAGCTTCGCAATCGTCACCGGTTCCCCGGCCGGAGCAGCGAGGGGAGTCATGAGCCACGCGAGGGCGGAGAGGAGAGCAACCCCTATTTGCTGCATGCGACTCGCCCTCACAGCTCGTGCGCCAGCTCTGCGCGTCCGGTTCCAGCATTCTACCATTCCGGTCATCTGATCGGTGGCTTTCGCAGGCAGTCATCCTCCGGCTATAATGACGCCCTTCTCGGGAGCCACTGAGAAGAAACCCATGTCGCGACTGCTTGACGTTCTCGTGGTGGGCGCCGGACCGACCGGGCTCACGATGGCCTGTGAACTGAGGCGTTATGGCCTTTCCTGTCGGATCGTTGATCAGGCCGAAGCTCCCACCGGCATCCCCAAGGCGATTGCCGTGCAGACGCGCACCTTGGAGGTGTTTGACATGATGGGGATCGACGAGGAGTTCGTGGCCTCCGGACATCAGGTGCACGGACTCAACGTGTATGCCAACGGGCAGCGCCTCGCGCACGTCGCGTTCGAGGGGATGCCGACGCGCTACCCCTATGTGCTCACGCTCCCGCAGAGCGAGACGGAGCAACTCCTCACCAAGCGGCTGTCGGCCTTGGGGGTCGGCGTCGAGCGGCCGGTGCAGTGTGCCGGCGTCGCGCAGCAGGAGGACGGCGTCAAGGCGACCCTGCGGCTCCCCGACGCCACGACGGAGACGGTCCAGGTCCGCTGGTTGGTCGGGTGCGACGGGGCCCATAGCGCCGTCCGGAAAGCGATCGGGTTGCCGTTTGCGGGGACCCGGTACGAGGAAGCCTTCCTGCTCGCCTATGTGCGGCTCGAGTACGACGCGGCAGCCGATGAGGGCCATGCCTTCTTCACGCCCGATGGCCCGGTCGCCCTGCTCCCCCTGCCTCAAGGGCGGCACTACGTGATCCTCCCCCTCCTCAAGGAGACCAGCGAGACCGACCAGACAACGGTCAGCCTCGACGACCTCAAGGCGTTGCTGGCGCAACGCGGCATGGCCGGCCTCCGCATCCTCGAAACCTTCTGGATGAGTAAGTTCCGGGTTCATCGCCGGATCGTGCCGTCCTTGCGGAGGGGAAACGTCTTTCTCTGCGGTGATGCCGCGCACATCCACAGTCCGGTCGGCGGGCAAGGGATGAACCTGGGCATCCAGGATGCGTTCAATCTGGCCTGGAAGCTTGCGCTCGTGACGCGCGGGGTCGCGAAGCCGGGCCT
>JBOHOM010000194.1:0-4263 GCA_050731075.1 Nitrospiraceae bacterium | reverse complement strand
TGTAACGGTACAGGACGACATTGTCCTCTCGGTAGATCTCCTCCTTCGGAGTCACGCCAACCTGCAGGTCCTCTTCCCGGAGCCGACTGAGGTTGTCGATCCCCGTGGCCACCTTTCGGTTCAGTTCTGTGAGCTCACGAAGCGTCTCTTCAGGGCTCAGATGAAAAGGAAACGGCATCGCCTGGGTTCCTTCCTCACCGGTCATCAGTCATGGGTCTGTTGCTGGCCACGGTCGTCCGGGGTCGGGCCGTTGGACTGCGCCGCGTGGCTCCCCTTTTTCGGCTGGTCAGAGAGCTCTGCTTTGATGTCACGGAGGGACTTCTTGAGTTCCTTCACCTCCCGCCGCAGCTCGTAGATCCTCCGGTAAGCTTCGTCCAGCTCGCTGCGGGAGGGGAGATGGCTCGTTTTCAAGAAGGCTTCAACGATGTCTCGCTCGATGAGTCGATAGGCCATCACCGTATTGACCAACCGGCTCTGCTTCTGGAGGTAGTCTTCTGAACGGAACCGCGTTGTAAAGACACCCTCGATCACGTCGATCCACAGATTCAGCAATTGCACCAGGCTCTCGATCGTTTCGCCTTTTTCGGCCAGCGACACCAGTTTCCGCACGAACTGCTCGAGAGCCTGGGCCCACGCTTCAGCGAGTCCACTCTGGTACTCGAGAATAGCCCGACGTGAGTCGACCCAGGCGTCGAATCCCTTCAGCAGATCCTGGGTGAGTTCACGAGTGTGGCCCAGGCTCGGGCTTTCGAGGAGGCGGCCGAAGGTCCGCTCGTAGGCATCCCAATAAAGATTGGTCACCTTGATGGCGGCCGACCCATCACCCGTCGCAGCTTGCCCCGCATGCCAGGGGACCCGGCGCAACGACTCTGCCCACGGCTGGACGAGTTTTTGCCACTCTTCCAGGTAGAGTCGCCGGAGCTCATCCGTGTCTTGGGCAGCCTGGGTCGCGTCTTGCGGGAACTGCAGGAGCTGTTGGCGGAGATGATCGGCATACTTCTTCACACAGGTGTGCCAATCCTCGCCGGACTCGATCTGTGGTGCCATGGCCTTCCACGCGCTGATGGACAGATCCAGGAAACGCATGACGACATCCTGAGTGGTCGCAAGGCGCTCGGCCACGTCCTTGACGACTTGCTCCGATTCGGCCGTCCAGCTCTTGAGCCCCTGCAGAGCGAGCTCCCGCCACTGATCGGCCGCCGGCTGGGAAAGCGGGGTCGACCCGGGCGCGACCCGGATGAGATCGAACCAGCTTTCCCATATCTTCTTCTGAGCTTCGGCCCAGGCCTTCGCCAGATCTTCAGCCTGCTCGCTCCAGCGCATGGTCTCTTCCTCCCGCATCGCCGGCTACGCTCCGGGCGCTTTGGTCTTTTCTTTGGTCCGGTCGCCAACCTGGCCCGCGGTCCAGAACCGGGCCCATTCCGCCTGGGCATCGAGGGCTTTCTGGATCCCCTCCTGCCAGGTCTGCGCAAACTTCTGACCTTCTCGCTCCCAGTTCCCTGTGAGCCCCGACGGCCGGAGTTTCTTGATGAGGTCCAGCCAGTCCTCCCAGAGCTTTTTCTGGGTTTCGGCCCATTGCGTGATCATCTCCTGGCCTTGGCGGGCCCATTCGGTCATCTCTTTGGGCGTTCCCTTGACCGCGGTGAAGCCTTCCGCCCACAGCTTCGTCCATTCAACCTGAACCTTCAGGGTCTCTCTGACCGAGTCTTCCCAGGCCTCTGCAGTCTTGACCCATACGTCCAACGGTTGGGATCCCCCGAGCCCTTGCACGCCCTCGAGCCAGTCATCCCACAGCTTCTTTTGGGCCTCCGTCCAGGTCTTGAACATACCTTCCGCTTGTTTGGTCCACTCCGTTTCCATCGCCGTGTCTCCTTTCATTGAGTTGGATTCTTCCGATTCATTGATGTGGATTCTTCCGGCAGGCCAGGTATGGCGGTTGAGTCGAACCGAGCCTGGGGATGTTCCCCCGGAGAGGAACAGTGTCTTACATGTACAACCCACCGTTGACGTTGACGACTTGACCGGTGATATAGGAGGACTTCTCATCCGCTAAAAAGAGCACCGCTCGGGCGACCTCCGACGGTTCAGCCATCCGTCCGACCGGAATGGTCTCGACGATCTTATCCAGAATTTCTTTTGGAATCTGACCCGTCATGGCCGTTTTCACGAATCCCGGAGCCACCGCATTGACCGTGATCCCCTTCTTCGCGGTCTCAAGGGCTAGGGCCTTGGTGAACCCGATGATCGCCGCTTTGGCCGCGGCATAATTGGTCTGTCCGATATTTCCTTTTTGTCCGACGACCGAACTAATGCCAATGATCCGTCCATAGCCGCGTTCGAGCATCTGACCAATCACCGCCTTCGAACAATAAAAGACAGAGGAAAGGTCGACCGCGATCACCTTCTCCCACTGGTCCGGAGTCATATTCTTGAGAGTCCGATCCATGGTGATCCCGGCGTTGTTCACGAGGACGTCGATCCGGCCGAAATCTTTGACGACCCGCTCCACCAGTTGCGTCGCGTCGTCAAACTTCGAGACGTCTGCCTTGTACAGCTTGGCGCGGAATCCCTGTTGAGTGAATTCTTTCAGAAAGGCCGTTGCCACCTCATCAGGCTCCACAAAGTAGTGGAGGCCTAGAGTCGCCCCTTCCTGGGCCAAATGGACCGCGATCGCCTGTCCAATGCCTCCGACCGCCCCGGTCACCAACGCCACCCGTTCTTTTAAGGCATCTCCCATCTTCGGCTCTCCTCCGTCGACTCACCCCGCCTTCCTGGGAAGGCGGGCAGAGCCTCTCCGATTCTTGAGTGAACGCAGTTGTAAACGAGCGTAGTTAAGGCACGGCTTTCCCAAGTCAAGGGGGTCAGGTGAATAATTCCACTGCCACCGCAACTGACTCTCCGCCGCCGATGCAAGGGCTTGCTATCCCGCGTTTTCCGCCGGTCCGCTTCAGGGCGTACAGCAGGGTGGTGAGGATTCGCCCGCCGCTGGCCCCGATGGGATGGCCAAGCGCCACGGCTCCCCCATGAATATTCACCCGATCCGGGTTCAGTTTCAGTTCCTTCATCGCCGCCATGGTCACCACTGCAAACGCTTCGTTCACCTCATAGAGATCGATCTGGTCGACATTGCATTTGAGTTTGCTCAACAGGGCTGAAATCGCTTGGATCGGCGCGATGGTAAACCATTCGGGAGCGACGGCCTTCTGGGTATAGCCCACGATCCTTGCGATCGGGGTAATGTTCAACGACTCGGCCCGTTCCTCGGAAAGGACCACCAACGCGGCCGCCCCATCATTCATGCCGGAGGCGTTTCCGGCCGTCACGGTTCCGTCTGGCTTGAAGGCCGGGGAGAGCCGGCGCATCTTGGCCTCATCAAAACGCGTGAGACGTTCGTCGTCCCAGATCAACACAGGTTTCGGTTTTCCCGGGACCTCCACTTCGACGATCTCGTCACGAAACCATCCTTCCTGCCGAGCCTTGAGGGCTCGGGTGTAACTTTCCACTGAAAAGGTATCTTGCTCTTCCCGAGAGAGCTGGTATTTGGCGGCGCAGAGCTCTGCGCACGCCCCCATCGAGACATTCCCGTAAGCGTCCCAGAGCCCGTCCTTGATCATGCTGTCAATGAGCTCCCCATGTCCCACCTGGTACCCGGACCTTGCCCGCTCCAGAATATACGGGGCCCGACTCATGCTTTCCATGCCTCCCGCCACGACCACTTCGGCATCGCCGGCCTGGATGGCCTGGCAGGCCATCATGACGGCCTTCAGGCCGGACCCGCACACCTTATTAATGGTGGTGGCATTCACGGTATCCGGGAGGCCCGCGCCTATCGCGGCCTGCCGGGCAGGGGCCTGACCCACGCCCGCTGTGAGCACATTCCCCATAATGACCTCGTCCACCGTCTCAGGGGGGACCTGAGCCCGGCGTAAGGCCTCCCGAATCACGCAGCTTCCGAGAGCCGTCGCGCTCATGGCGCCGAGTGCCCCATTCAAGTTTCCGATCGGGGTTCGCACAGCCCCCGCGATCACGATCTGTCGCATGTCCAACCTCCTTCCATCGGCGCTTCAGGGAACAGCCGTGTCTCCTCGTTCAAAGACGTCGCTCAGCAGTGAGCCATCCTACAGGCCTACAGGTCGTTATTATAGGTCGTTCGGGCAGGGAAAAGAAACTGTCCGATTCAGCGATCCCTGTTGGCGGGATTGTGCAGACTGATCGTGGTCTCTCGTATCCGGCCAGGCAGCGAGCCATGGGAAGAGGGAGCCG
>JBOHOM010000193.1:0-5215 GCA_050731075.1 Nitrospiraceae bacterium | reverse complement strand
TACCAGCCGATCATGGCCGCTCCGATCCCGGACGTGATGTGGTCGTACCCCGGCGCGATGTCAGTCGTCAGCGGGCCCAGGGTATAGAACGGCGCTTCGTGACAGTCCTTGAGCTGTTTCTCCATGTTCACCTGGATCAGGTGCATTGGGACGTGGCCAGGGCCCTCGATCATCACCTGGACGTCGTGGCTCCAGGCCAGCGTCGTCAACTCCCCCAACGTCTCCAGCTCGGCGAACTGGGCCTCATCGTTCGCGTCGGCGATGGAACCCGGCCGCAGGCCGTCGCCCAGGCTGAACGAGACGTCGTAGGCCTTCATGATCTCACAGATCTCCTCGAAATGCGTATAGGCGAAGTTCTCTTCGTGGTGCGCCAGGCACCATTTGGCGTGGATGGCGCCGCCACGGGAGACGATCCCGGTCATTCGCTTGGCGGTCAGCGGGATGTACCGGAGCCGCACGCCGGCGTGGATCGTGAAATAATCCACCCCCTGTTCAGCCTGCTCGATGAGCGTGTCGCGGTAGATGTCCCAGGTCAGCTCCTCGGCTTTCCCCTCCACCTTTTCGAGGGCCTGATAGATCGGGACGGTGCCGATCGGCACCGGTGAGTTCCGGAGGATCCATTCGCGGGTCTCGTGGATGTTCCTTCCCGTGGACAGGTCCATCACGGTGTCCGCGCCCCAACGGGTCGCCCAGACCATCTTCTCCACTTCCTCTTCGATGGAGGAGGCGACCGCAGAGTTTCCGATGTTGGCGTTGATCTTCACCAGGAAGTTGCGGCCGATGATCATCGGCTCGCTCTCGGGGTGGTTGATGTTGGCCGGGATGATTGCCCGGCCCCGCGCCACCTCATCCCGGACAAATTCCGGGGTCATCCGGTCCGGAATCCGGGCGCCCCAGGCCTGGCCCGGATGCTGATCCCAACGCCGGCCGTCCGCGCCCGGTGGTCCGCCGCCCTGACCGTCGGACGCGGTCCTCGCGAAGGACAGCTCGCGCGACAGGGTCTCTCTGATCGCGATGTACTCCATCTCCGGCGTGATGATCCCCTTCCGCGCGTAGTACATCTGGGTGACGTTCACGCCGGGTTGAGCCCGGAGCGGCTTGCGGAGGTCGCGGAAGCGCAGCGCAGCCAGTTTGGGATCAGCCGCCCGCCGGCGCCCATAGTCGGAGGTCACGTCTGCCAACGCTTCGACATCGGCCCGGGCCAGAATCCACTCGCGGCGGAGAGGCGCCAGCCCTGCGCGGATATCGATCGCCACATCCGGATCGGTGTAGGGGCCGGATGTGTCGTACACCGTCACGGGATCATTCGAAGCGGGGGCCCCGCCGTGCGCAACCCGCGTCGGGGTGAGGCTGATCTCCCGCATGGGGACGCGGACTCCCGGCCGGGTGCCTTCCACGTACACCTTCCGCGACGCCGGGAAGGGTTGGGTGGCAGCTAGAAGGTTGTCAGAGCCGGATCCGTTGCCGGAACCTTTTTGAGCGGAGCGTGGCTGACTCATGGGAGGTCCTTTCTGGGGCTGTCTCGTCCAATGCTGGGAGGACAAATAAAAAAGCCGCACCAGGTGAGGGTGCGGCCTGATTGGTCTGAGCCGACTCGCTCCGACTGCCGCTTCCCTTCGCTGGTATTATCCAGATCAGGTTCAGAGGGTTGTCCGCCGGGTCGGACTCTCAGCCTTCGGACTCTCAGCCCTCAGGCTCCCCTAGCTATTGCGGGGTGATCGTACACCCCGGTTTTCCGATTTGTCAACCGGCGCGTCAGGCGGGGTTCTCTCCGTCCTGCCACACGACACGCGCGAAAGGGGGGGGCAGGCGCACCCGGCGCACGAACCTGGCCGAGTGTTCCCCCGGGAGCTACCTTGACGCAGCCGTTGATTGTGCGCAAGAGACTATCGTAGAATGACGGACCGATGAAATCCGTAGAATCCATACAACTCCCATTGGCCGACTATCAGTCGCTCCCTTCCCCTGAGCTGTGTGCGCGCACGGCGGCGGCCAAGCGAACGCTGGGCGACCGGGTGATGGTGCTGGGCCACAATTACCAGCGCGACGAAGTGATTGAACACGCCGACTTCCGCGGAGATTCGCTGCTGCTCGCCAAGCTGGCGGCGGAACATTGGGAGCGCCCGTATGTCGTGTTCTGTGGCGTGCATTTCATGGCCGAAACCGCCGACATCCTGAGCCGGTCCCGGCAAACCGTGATCCTCCCGGATCTGGCGGCCGGTTGCTCGATGGCCGATATGGCCGCGATCGAGCAGGTGGACGAATGCTGGGACTCCCTGGCGGGGGTTCTTCCGGTGGAAGAAACGGTCACGCCGGCGGTCTACGTGAACTCCGCAGCGGTCCTCAAGGCCTTTTGCGGTGAACACGGGGGCATCACCTGCACGTCCTCGAACGCGCGGGCCGTGATCGAGTGGGCCTGGGCGCGACGCGAGAAGGTCTTGTTTTTCCCGGATGAGCACCTGGGCCGCAACACCGCCAATAAGATGGGGGTGCCGCGCGACCAGATGATCGTGTGGGACCCGTTTCAACCGAACGGCGGCAACCAGATCGAGGCGATCCGGAAGGCGCGGCTGATCTTGTGGAAAGGCCACTGCAGCGTCCACCAGATGTTCCAGCCTGCGCATGTCGAGTACTTCAGGAAGACATACCCTGACCTCAAGGTCATCGTGCACCCGGAATGCCACGAGGAGGTCGTGAACCGGGCCGACCTGGTCGGCTCGACCGAATTCATCATCAGGACGGTGAGCGCGGCTCCGGCCGGGACTGCCTGGGCGGTTGGAACGGAGCTGAACCTGGTCAACCGGCTCAAACGGAACCAGCCGGACAAGCGGGTGTTTTTCCTCTCTTCGACTGTCTGCCAATGTGCCACGATGTTCCGCATTGATGCTCCCCACCTCTGCTGGGCGATGGAAAACCTGGCCGAAGGGCATGTGGTCAACCACATCGTCGTGCCCGACGATGAAAAGGCCTGGGCCAAGATTGCCCTGGATCGCATGATGGCGGTCAGTTAACTGAGACCAGCTAATAGCATATAGCGAATGGCTAATAGCTTAGCGGAGAGCCATGGAACTTCGGGCTATTAGCTATGCGCTGTTGGCTGCCCGCTTGAAGCTATGGATTATAAGTCCACCCTGAACCTGCCCCGCACCGAGTTCCCGATGAAGGCCAACCTCCCGCAACGGGAGCCGGAGTTGCTGGCCTGGTGGGAACGGGAGCGCCTCTATGAGCGCATCCAGGAAGCCGGACGTGGACGCCCCCTCTCTGTCCTGCATGACGGCCCCCCCTATGCGAACGGCCATATCCACATCGGCCATGCCCTGAACAAAATTCTGAAGGACATCATCGTCAAGTCTAAGACGATGGCCGGCTCCCACGCGCCGTACGTCCCGGGTTGGGACTGCCACGGGCTGCCGATCGAGCATCAGGTGTTGAAAGAGCTGGGCGACAAGAAGAAGGACTTGGACGCCCTGGCGATCCGCAAGCTCTGCCGCGACTATGCCGAGAAGTATTTCAAGATTCAGCGCGACGAATTCAAGCGCCTCGGCGTCCTGGGCGACTGGGAGCATCCCTACCTCACGATGGACCCGGCGTATGAGGCCACGATCCTCCGCGAGTTCGGGAAATTTGTCGAGAAGGGCGTTGTCTATAAAGGATTGAAGCCGGTGCTGTGGTGCACCGTGGATCAGACGGCCTTGGCGGAAGCTGAGGTGGAGTATGAGGATCACACCTCGCCATCGATCTATGTGAAGTTTCCTGTCGCGAACCCTCAGGGCAAGTTCCGCGTTGAACCAGCGAAGGGCACGTTCTTCGTCATTTGGACCACAACCCCCTGGACGCTCGTAGCGAACCGAGCGATCAGCGTCAATCCCAATTTTATGTACCGGTTGGTCCAAACGCCTGTGGGCGAGTTGATTATTGCGCAGGACCTCATCGAGCCCTGCATGAAGGCCTTCGGGTACAAGGCTGGAGACTTTGAAGTCACGAAAGGAGCGTACGCCGGGCTGGAACTTGCACAACCCAATCCAGTCCTATGCCGTCATCCTTGGTTGGACCTGACTGTTCCTGTCGTCGTTGGGGAGCACGTCACTAAGGAGCAGGGGACGGGCTGCGTTCACACGGCTCCCGGTCATGGGCAGGAGGACTATGAGGTGGGCCAGCGGTATGGGTTGGAGGTCTACGCGCCTGTCGACTCGCAAGGACGGTTTGTGAAGGAGATCGACCTCTTTGGCGGTCAGAAAGTCTTCGAGGCGAACAAAGGGATCATCCAACTCCTCACTAGTCGGGGGATGCTGGTCAAAGAGGAAGCGATCACCCATTCCTACCCGCACTGTTGGCGCTGCAAGAAGCCCGTCATCTTTCGGGCGACCGAACAATGGTTCGCCTCGATGGAAACCAAGGGCTTGCGGGCTCGAGCTCTCGGTGAGATTGACCGGGTGCGGTGGATTCCAGCAATGGGGCTGGACCGGATCCACGGGATGATCGAAAATCGGCCGGATTGGTGCCTATCTCGCCAGCGGGTGTGGGGGACTCCGATCCCCGCGTTCACCTGCGCGGGATGCCGGCAGGTGTTGGCGGACCCCGTGGTGATCGCCCGTGTGACCGACCTTGTGACCGAGCAGGGAGCTGATGTCTGGTTCCAGAGGTCGGCAGCGGAGCTCATGCCTGCCGGGACGGCCTGCCAGAAATGCGGCGGACGAACGTTCGAAAAGGAAAAGGACATTCTGGATGTCTGGTTTGAATCCGGCGTCAGCCATGCAGCGGTCCTGAAGCCGCGCGGTCAAGGCTGGTGGCCCGCCGATTTGTACCTCGAAGGCTCGGACCAGCACCGGGGCTGGTTCCACAGTTCGCTGCTAGCCTCGGTTACCACTGAGGGCAAAGCGCCTTACAAAGCCGTGCTCACGCATGGGTTTGTGGTGGACGGCGAGGGCAAGAAGATGTCCAAGTCGGCCGGCAACGTGGTGGCCCCACAGGACGTCATCAAACAGTCAGGGGCGGACATCCTCCGACTGTGGGTCGCGGCTCAGGATTATCAAGAAGACCTCCGAATCTCCCCGGAGATTCTGAGTCAATTGTCCGAGGTGTATCGCCAGATCAGGAATACCTGCCGCTTCCTCCTGAGCAACCTGTTCGACTTCGACCCGACCGTCCATCGGGTGCCGTATGCCCAGTTGACGGAGCTTGACCGCTGGGCGCTGATGAGGCTTTCTCACCTGAT
>JBOHOM010000192.1:0-6170 GCA_050731075.1 Nitrospiraceae bacterium | reverse complement strand
TTGCCGGCCCATAGCCTTTAGCCTCTAGCCCATAGCCTGAGGTATCGATGGCGCAATTCCGCTACAGGGCCGCGCGACCGGATGGGACGCTGGTCGAAGCACGAGTAGACGGCGAGAGCGAACTGGCCGTTCGCACGCAGCTTGAGGGACAGGGCCTGCTGCTCTTCAGCCTGGATGGACCCAGGACCGCCGTCGCGCTCTTGTCAACACGAAAGGTGGGCAGCCGTCTGTCGCTCCGTGAATTTCTGGTGTTCAACCAGGAATTCCTGGCGCTGGTGAAGTCCGGGCTCCCCATTCTCAAGACCTTCGATCTGCTGGCTGAACGGGCGGTGCATCTCGGCTTTCAAGCCGCCCTGCAGGGAGTGCGGAGCGAGATTCGCGGCGGCGCGGCGATTTCCGACGCCATGGCCCGCTACCCTGTCTACTTCTCGGATCTCTACCGGGCCTCGCTCCGCTCAGGCGAGCAGACCGGGACCCTGGGCGAGGTCCTCCAGCGGTACATCGCCTACGTGAAGCTGGTCATCGCCGTGCGCGAAAAGGTGTTCAAGGCGCTGGCCTATCCCGCCTTCCTGGTTCTCGTGGGCGTGGCGGTGGTCGTGTTCCTGTTGATGTACGTGATGCCGACGTTCTCCGAAATCTACGGGCAAAGCAATCGGGAGCTGCCGGTTCCGACCAAGATGCTGCTGCAGACAGTGGCGATCATCAGGCAGTGGTTCCCGTGGTTGATCGCCGGGACCGTCGGGCTCGGGGCCGCGACCTATCACTGGGCTGGGACGCCGGGAGGCCGAGAGTTCCTTGACCGGCTCAGCTTGCGCGTCCCGATTCTCGGGGATGTCCTGCTCAAGAGCCAGGTCATCCGGTTCGCGCGGACGCTGTCCACCGTGTTAGCCGGTGGCATCCCGTTGATGACTGCGTTGCAGATCACCGGCGGGGCCATCACGAACCGGATCATCTCGCGGGCCATTGCCAGCGCGACCGATCGCGTCAGAGACGGCGCCGGCCTGGCTGCGGCGCTGAAGCAGGAGCGCTTCCTCCCGCAGATGACCCTGGAGATGATCGAGGTCGGTGAGACGACCGGCGGGCTGGAGATGATGTTGCGGGACGTGGCCGAGTTCCACGAAGGTGAACTCGATCTCCGGCTGAGTCAGCTCACCACATGGATCGAGCCCATGCTGCTCTTACTGATGGGGATTATCGTGGGTGGCATCGTGCTGATCATGTACTTGCCGGTCTTTCAAATCGCAGGGACAGCGTGAGCGGGGCGGGCGAAGGTCGAGGTTGAGGCTGAGGTTAAGGTTGAGACTCAGAGAATCGCGGAGCGATCCAGCTCAACCTCAGCCTTAACCTCAACCTAGTGAGACAGGTTGAGGCTAAGGCTGAGGTGGGGAAGCGATTCAGGTTGGGGCGCAGAAGTGGCTCGTCCTAGCTCAACCTTAACCTCGACCTTAACCTTCTAGGAGGGGAAAGATGGCGACGCCGGTGAAGCGGGCACCGTTGGATGAGATCTTGGTCAGACGCGGCCTTATCTCGCAGGATCAAGCGGAGGATTTCCGCAGCCAGGCGAACGGAGCCGACCGATCCTTCCGAGGTCTTCTGGTGGAACACGGCGTCGTGGCGGAAGCAGCCCTCGCCGAGATCGTGGCCGAACAATACGGGTTGCGCTACGATCCGCTCAAGGACTTCCGCGTCGACCCGGAGTTTTTCAAAACGATCCCGGTGGAGTTGATGCACCGGCATCTGTTCGTTCCTCTCGAGGAGAACGACAGTGTGCTCACGATCGCCGTCACCGATCCCCAGGACTTGCGCACGCTCGATGAGCTTGAACTGCTCATCGGCCGGGAATTCAGGCTGGTCGTCTCGACCCGCTCGGCCATCCTGGAATCCCTGAACCAGAGCGAGGGAAACAGCCAGGTCATCACGCGCATCCAGGAGGAATATCGCCCGGTCCTGATCCGAGAGGACGCACAAGGGGACGAGGTGCTTTCGATCGAGAAGATCGCGAAGGACCAGAGTCCGGTCGTCAAGCTGGTGGACACCATGATTCTGAGCGCCCTGCAGAAGCGCGCCAGCGACATCCATATCGAGGCGAGCGAGCGCGAGGTGGAGATCAAGTACCGGATCGACGGCATCCTCTACACCGCGATGGAGCCGCTGGACATCAAGTTTCACGCGCCGCTGATTTCGCGGCTAAAAGTCATGTCCGAGTTGGACATCGCCGAGCGCCGGATCCCCCAGGACGGCCGGTTCAAGTTGCGTCTGGACAAGAAGAAAGTGGATTTCCGGGTCTCCGTCCTGCCCAGCGCCTTCGGCGAGTCGGTGGTGATCCGTATCTTAGAAAAGGAAGACATCGCCTCCGGGGTGCGGCAACTCCGTCTCGACGGGCTGGGGTTCAACACCGAGGACCTCCGGCGGTTTCGCAGGGCGATCACGGAACCGTACGGGATGGTGCTGGTGACCGGGCCGACCGGCAGCGGCAAGACGACGACGCTCTACGGCGCCATCAACGAGATCAACAATCAGGAGGACAAGATCATCACGATCGAGGACCCGGTGGAGTACCAGCTCAAGGGGATCGTCCAGATCCCGGTGAACGAGAAAAAGGGCCTGACGTTCGCGCGAGGCCTCCGCTCTATCCTGCGTCACGATCCGGACAAGATCATGGTCGGGGAGATCCGGGACGCCGAGACCGCGCAGATCGCGATTCAGTCGGCCCTGACCGGGCATCTGGTCTTCTCGACGGTGCACGCGAATAACGCGTTCGATGTGATCGGCCGATTCGTGAACATGGGCATCGAGCCGTACAACTTCGTCGCCTCGCTGAACTGCATCCTGGCGCAGCGGTTGGTCCGCGCCATTTGCCCGGCCTGTAAGATCCCGGTTCCCGTGGATCGCGCCCAGTGCGAAGAGTCCGGCCTGGATTACGACCAGGTCAAGCATCTTTCCTTTCACCAGGGCAAGGGATGTCCGGAATGCAACGGCCTCGGCTATCGCGGACGCCGCGCCATCACCGAGTTCCTGGCGCTCACGGACCGCATCAAGGAGATGATTCTGGACCGAAAGCCCGCCTCCGAGCTCCGTAAAGAAGCCATCGCCGGCGGGATGACCAGCCTGCGCGAGGCCGGCATCGAGAAGGTTCTGCGCGGTGAGACGACGTTGAAGGAAGTCAATCGAGTCACGTTCAGTCACGGAGGAGCGGTATGACGGTGTTCCCGTTCAGACGTCCCTCCATCGGGTTGAGCATTGGCGCACGGACGCTGAGCCTCGTTGAGATTCGCCGGGGGTGGGGCCGAAGCCGACACGGCATCGGATTGCGCCGCTGCAGTGAGCGCGCGTTGCCGGACGGGCTCATCCGCCTGTCGGCGGCCGAGCCGAACGTCTCCGACCTGCCGGCGTTGGCACGGGAGCTTCGCGCCTTGCTTGGGAATGAGCGATCCGCCTCGGTGGCGCTGACCCTGCCGGACCTGTGCACACGGGTCGCCCTCCTCGACTTCGAGGCGCTGCCCCCGAAGACCGCCGATCGTGACCGGCTTCTGCGCTGGCGATTTCAGAAAGACTTCAACATGCCCGCCGCCGACCTGCGACTGAGCTACCAGGTTTTCCGAACCACACCCCCGCGGGTGCTCGCCGTTGGAGTCCGGAACACCATTGCCGGGCAGTACGAGCGGGCCTGCGAGGAGGCGGGACTGCTGCCGATCACGGTCGGCGTCACCAGCCCGCGGCTCTTCGATCTCTGCCGTCCTGTCGTGCAGGCGGCGATGGCATCTGGCGCATCCGGCGCCGGCGAACTCTTCTTTCTCCACGTTGCGGAAGAGAGTTTTTCAATGCTCGCGTTTCGGAACGGATGTCCGGTCTTCCTCCGGACCAAGTTGCTGCACAACATAGGCAGCAGCGACCCGGCGACGTTAGCCGGTGAAGTGCTCGCGACACTCCAATTCTACGGGGACAGTTATCCTCTCGCCCAGTCCGGGCTTCCCGATCTGTTCCGTCCATTCTTCGTCGTTGGAGTCCCCTCCACGCGCGAGGTGCTCGATCCAGGCTGCGCCGAGTCGATGAGGATCAAGGTTATCCCGATCGGGTGGGACCACGTCCCGGTCGCGTGGAACGGCCGCGGCCAGGCCCTTCCCGAGGCACGCCCGCTGTCCGGGCTGCCGGCCTTGGCCGGCCTCCTGGAGGCCTGAACCGCGATGCGAACACCGTGGCGCTCCTTCTTCTCACCTCTTTTCTTTTCACTGTCGGCGGGTGGCGGCGGCCAGGCCCGCCCGCCCGTTCACCCGTTGCACCCGAATGAGCAACGGGTCCCCGGGTCCCTCAGCCTTCCCCCTTTGCATCTGTCCCTGACCGCGTCCGGCTTCCTCCTGCTGCGCGTCGTGCAATGGGGCCTGACCTTCGCCATCGCGGGGTTGACGACAGTCGCCCTGTGGTTCTGGTGGGACAGCCGGGTGATCGACGAGCTCGCTGCACAGCGGGAGCGCGCGACGGAGCGGGCCCAGGAGACGAATCGCCAATTTGGCCAACAAGCCGCGCAGGCCGGCATGGATCTCTCCGAGGCGCGGGCCAAGGAGCTCGGCCATCAGGTGGCGTTCGTGAACCGGCTGACCGAACAGCGGGCCTTCTCCTGGACGCGGTTCCTGAGCGATCTCGAGGACGCGGTTTCCCCGCACATCTCAATCAGCTCGGTGGGGCTCGACTTCAAAGACACCGTCATCACCCTCAACGGAACGGCCCTGACGCTGAAGGACCTGACCACCATGGTCAATAAGTTGGACAACCACCCGGCGTTTCGGAACGTCGTCCTGTCGCAACACCGATTTCTGGAGCCCAGCGCCCGAGGCGAGTCAAGCTCACCGGGGTAGGATGAGACCAGAACCGTTTATGTCACTATGACCGTGACCTATCGCCCACAAGGTTAGCTGCCGCATGCCGCTCCTACATCCAGCCATGGCGGCGATCGCGGTCCGGGCCTCTCGTGCGCTGAGACCGCTCGCCCTGTTGACGATGCTCGCCCTCGCCGGGGCGACCACGTCATACATGCTGGCTCTTACGCCGGCCCAGGAGCGCCTGATGCGGGCGGAGGCCGCCTACGAAGACGCCCGCCTGGCGCATAGCCGCCAGACCTCGATGTTGAAAACCGAAGAAGAGTTGAAGGATTTGTGGCAGGACCTTCCGGTTCGGAAGGAGTTCGCCGCGCTGATCCTCGCGATCTCCGAGCTCGCCCAGCAGGATCAGGTGGCCATCCCGGGCATGACCTATACGCTCCAGAAAGTGGAGGACGGCCTGGCGCTGAAAGCCTCGATGACCTTCCGGGCAGCCGGCGAGTATCGGGCGATCCGCCGGTTCATCTACCGGCTGGAGACCACCGGCCCCTATCTCCTGATCGAAAGCCTCGATGCCACCCGCTCTCCGGGAGGGCCCCAGACCCCTGCCGGTCGGGTCGTGATCAACATCCGCGTGGTCACGTTTCTCCGGCCTGATCAACCACCTGCAGGTAGCACATGAGCGAACACAGGAAGTGGAGCCTGTTGGGCGGTTTAGCGCTCGTGTTGCTGACCCTCGTCGTGATCCGGGTGTTCAACCAGCCGGAACCGCAACGGGTTCCGCTTACCTATCGATCCGGGCAAACGCTCGCGCGAGACGCGGCGCGAGGGGCCGCCGGCCTCCCGACCCCGGTCAAACCGCGCCCCCCAAAGAACCAGGTCACGTTCCGGGAACCCAAGAACATCTTCGCGCGGCTGGGCAGTGGGTCGGACACGACGTCCGACGCGCGACCGCGTGGGGCCAAGAAACCGAAGCTGGCGATGGCCGGAGTTTCTGGTCCTGTCCAAGGACCTCCTCCGCCCCCTCCGGAAGAGTCGGCCGCGCAAAAGGCTCTCCGGCAACAACAACTCGCGGCTGAGCAATCCCGCCAGCAAAAGGAGATGGCCGCCCAACAGGCGCGTCAACTGATGGGGCAGTACCGCTTTTTCGGCTACGTCGCGCAGGGAGGGCAGCACCGCGCGTTTCTCGCCAAGGGGCGGGAGATCTACATCGTGCGGACGGGGGAAACGTTAGAGGGAAGGCTCCTGGTCACGGCCGTGGACGCCTCCGGGGTCAAGCTCAAGGATTCCGCCACGAGTCAGGAAGCCACATTGCCGTTGAAAAAGGAGGGGGCTGAGCCGTCTTGATGGAACGGT
>JBOHOM010000191.1:0-3815 GCA_050731075.1 Nitrospiraceae bacterium | reverse complement strand
ACGACAAGGACTTTCAGCGTCTGAGTCTGGCTCGTGTTCTTGAAGACGTGGGGTTGCTTTGAATGGAGCGTCGCGACAACCCCGGTATTCAATGCGACCGGAGGCTGACCATCCACTCCTAAGACTCCCGCGCCTTCCAGAACATAGACGAGCTCGACCCCGGGACGGAAATGCCGTGTGTCCACCGCTCCAGGTGCCAGTTCGACGGTGAGGACATTCCACTCCACCCCCTCCACCCCCGCGACCTCGGTCTTTACCAGGGTGGTGACTTGTGGCCCCACAGTCTGGGCGTTCAGGTCCTGGCCCGCGATGAGTGCGAGGGCGAGCATTCCTGCAAACATCAGGAGGGTCAAAATCATGGGCCTCTGCGTGCCTTCCTTGCTGTCTGCGCCATCGCGTCTCCGAATCTCGACGAGGGACGGCGTCGCCCCGGCCACTTTCTGCAGCCACTCCGTGGCGAGCATGATGAACAACAGCGCGAGCGGCAACACAGTCGATGCGAACACAACAAACCAGGACATGGGGTCAACTCCTCTCTGCGGACCCTTGAAGGGCCAGCGCCCTCCAGTCCGCTTCGGCGGTACTGCTCCGACGGGGGCTCCGATTCCTCAGGATGATTGGATCGATGACCTCTCCGCATTGCACGCAGCGTCTGGCCGCATAATCGGAAGATGTTCCGTCCTCCAGGAGGTCCACCAAGGGCGCTCTCACCAAGAGACCGCCGCAACGCGGACACGCGTTCGTCGCAAGGATCCTCGTCCAGCTCCAAGCCGTTGTTTCAGTCTGCTCTTTAACTGGAACGCTCTCCATTGTCGCCATCGGACATCACCCTTCTTCAGCGACCTGCACGCCTCACCCGCTCAGGCATGGCGCGCCTCGCGCCTGATCAGCCATGCCATCATTGCCACGGGGCGAGCAAGCGTACGCTGGTTTCATCAGTACGGGTTACGTTTTCAGAACCATGGCCGCCCTTTCCCGCGATCCCTTCCAGTCGGAATTGCATCCTGGGGGCATCCTTGCTTCCCAGGTTCAGATTAATAGGCGTTCGGCTCATGGCTTCAAGAGTCGGCCGCTCTGGCCCTTGTACCTGTGGTGAGGTCGTCGCGACTGAGGCCGCTGTTCCGAGATCGAGTGGGGAGGTCGCCCCAAACGACCCTTGAGGAAACAGGGTCAACAGCACGATCCCGACGACCACCGCCATGATTCCTGCCGTCACCACGGAGTCGACGACTCGGAGGATCACACCGCTCAAGGAATTGTCGGTCTCTGATATGTGTTTCATTGCGCGCCCCCTATTCGGTCCGTGAATCATTAGATGGTTCGTCTCGTCACTCTGCCGACACTACATGGCAAGAGCCGTTCCATCTGGGTAGACTCGTCCGCGAACTCTCTAAGTTGTGAAAAGAACGAACTTGTTTGTTGATAACCAGCGAGGGAGAGTGAGGAATGCCGGACAGACGCTGACGATACTTCGTCAGCGTGCCGAAAGATCGGCGCTCGCCCTGATTATTCACGGAGGTTTCTGGGGGCCGGGCTAAGACGGGCGAGAGATGCCGAGCTTTTGGATACGGGACTGGAGGGTGGTGCGCTTCATGCCGAGCTTGACCGCTGCCCCGGAAGGACCTCCGATAACCCACTTGGCCGCCTGGAGCGCGCGCAAGATGTGCTCCCGTTCCGCGGCCTCTAGCGTGGCGCCGGACGACGTTCCTTCAATGGCCGCTGCCTTCAATTCAGGGAGGGGGACGTGCAGCTCGGTCCCTTGGGAGAGGATGGCCGCCCGCTCGATTAGGTTTTCGAGCTCGCGGACGTTGCCGGGCCAATGATAGCGGGACAAAGCGGCCAACGTCTCGGTTGGAATGGTTTCGATGTGCTTGTTCATCCGCCTGGCAAACTTCTGCGCAAAGTAGCGGACCATCAGCGGGATGTCTTCCGGGCGCTCGCGGAGCGGCGGACTGACGATCGGAAACACGTTCAGGCGGTAATAGAGATCGCTGCGAAACTGCTTCTCCGCGACCATCGCGGCAAGATCCTGGTTGGTGGCGGCCACGAGCCGGATGTCAACCCGGATCGTCTTCGTGCTGCCCAGGCGCTCGAATTCTTGCTCCTGCAGCACACGCAACAGCTTCGACTGCAGCTCGAGAGGGATATCACCGATCTCGTCAAGGAACAGCGTGCCTTGGTGGGCCAGTTCGAACCGGCCGACCTTGGAGGCGATCGCGCCGGTAAAGGCCCCTCTCTCATGTCCGAACAACTCGCTCTCAAGAAGGCCCGTCGGGATGGCCGCGCAGTTCATCTTGACGAACGTCCGCTCCCGACGCCCGCTCAGGTTGTGGATCGCGCGTGCGATGAGTTCCTTGCCCGTGCCGGTCTCTCCCTGGATCAACACAGTGGAATCGGTCGGCGCGACGATCTCGACCTGCTTCAGGACCTGCTTGAGCCTGGAGCTCTCGCCGACGATCTCCTCGAAATTTTGCTCGGTGCGAATCTCCTCCTCCAGATACAGCTTTTCCTTGGCCAGCTTGTCTTTCAGTTCAGTGATTTTCCGGTATGCCAGCGCGTTCTCCACGGCAATGGCAACCTGTTGTGCCACCTGGCTCAGCAGATCTATATCGTCCTGAACAAACGCGTCCTCACGGCGTCTGCCCACGTTCAATGCGCCGAGTACGCGGTCATGAGCAAGGAGCGGAACGCTGCAGAGGGATTTAACTCCCTCATCGAGCAAGCGCTCGCAGACTTTCGATTCCGCGGCCATGTTCTTGAGGTCTTGTGCTGTAAAAACCGCGGGCTTCCTGGTCGTGATCGCCACACCAGATGGCCCCTTACATTGCGGATCCGCTTTCCCTTCTTCGATAAAACTTGTGTTCTTCGCAAAGTCGAGCACCTGAACTCGGTACTGACGAGTCTCGGGCTCATACAACACCAGGCTTGAGCCGTCATGCTTGATGACCGTGCGCAAGCAGGCACTGACGGCTGGGAAAAGGTCGTCCAGGCCCAAATGGGAGACCACCGCGTTGTTCACTTCCAGCAGAAGGCGCATGCGGTCCCGTTCGTGTGTCAGTTGCCGCTGGGCAGACTGGGCGCTCTCGTCATGCAACACGTTGTCCACGGCGACCGCGACTTGCTTGGCCACTTGCTGCATGAAGTTGAGCTCTGCTTCTAGGTAGGTTCTCCGTTGGAAGCTCCCGAACCCCATGGCGCCCAGACGCCGCAGCGCGGTGGTGAGGGGGACGGCGCAGAAGGATTGCACGCCATTCTCACGTAGCAATGGGATCAACTTCGGGAAGCGTGTCTCCAGCGCCACGTCCTCGACCATCAAGGGTTGCTGGGTTTCCCACACCAATCCCCCCGGGGATTCATCGACAGGCAGCTCCAGACCCGGGCGGATCGTGCTGGATTCCGGAGCCGCCAAGATGTGCAGGCGCATGACCTGGCGCGCGGAATCATGCAAGACGACGTTGATGTAATCGAACGGGACGATGGGAGGGAGTCGCTGGGAAAGATCATGAAACAGCTCGTCCAGGTCCCGGTGCGACGCAATGGACTCGGACACTTCCAGGAGGAGACGTAACCGGTCCCGATCATGGCTCAGGGCTTCATGATGGAGCACGTTATCCACCGCCACCGCGACTTGTGTCCCGACCTGCTGGAGGAACTCGACATCCGCCCCACCATAGGCCTCCTTCTTCAAGCTCCCGAATGTCACGGCGCCCAACCGCCTCACTGCCGTAGTCAGCGGAACGACACAGAAGGAGTTGATGCCGTCCTCCTGCATGCGCCAGGTGACGTTTGGCCAGCGACCTTCATCTGCAAGATCC
>JBOHOM010000190.1:0-1701 GCA_050731075.1 Nitrospiraceae bacterium | reverse complement strand
GTCAAGCAATGACCCCTAGCCCACGTGCTGGAGCGAACAACAGCGTGGCGAGGTCTCTGCGCAGGGCAGGCCCGGCCATCCTGCGTATTCAGTGATAACTCTCGGAGTCGGTGGGAAACTTGCCCTGCTCCACTTCTTCCTTGTACCGCCGCAGCGCTTGGAGGGCGTCCGCTTTCAGGTGGGCGTAGGGCTTCACGAACTTCGGGACAAACTCGTCGAAGAGGCCCAAGAGGTCATACAGCACCAGCACCTGGCCGTCGCAGTGCGGACCCGCGCCGATCCCGATCGTGGGAATCGAGAGCGCCTCGGTGATTGTCTTGGCCAGGTTGGCCGGGATCGCTTCCAGCACGATCGCAAACGCGCCGGCCGCTTCCAGCGCCTTGGCATCCGCCAGCAACGACTCGGCCTTCTCCCGCTCCTTTCCCTGGACCTTGTATCCGCCGTACCGATGCACGGACTGGGGCGTCATGCCGAGATGGCCCATCACCGGAAGCCCGAAGCGGGTCATCGCCTGCACCCGATCCACCACGGCCGCGCCGCCCTCCAACTTCACCGCCGCGGCGCCGACCTGGAGGAACCGGCCGGCGTTGCGGACCGCTTCATCCACGCTCACCTGATAGGACAGGAACGGCATGTCGGCGATCACCAGGGCGCGCTGTGCGGCGCCGGCGACCAGGCGGGTGTGATAGAGCATCTCCTCCATCGTGACCGAGAGCGTATCCTTCTTGCCCTGCACCACCACGCCGAGCGAGTCGCCGACCAGGATCGCCTCCATCCCCGCCTCTTCGGCGATCCGCGTAAACAGCGCGTCGTACGCCGTCACGACGACGATCTTCTTGCGCTCGCGCTTCCGCTTCTGAAACTCCGGCACCGTCATCATATCGGCTCTGCCTGACGCATTAGCCCAGCTCCGCCTTCGTCAAGATTTCCGGGAGACGATCAATCGCCTTGATCGCCATGATGTGCACGCCGTCGCAGTGGGGCCGGACCGCCTTGATCGTCCGCACGGCGATCTCCACCCCGACGTCCAGCGCGTGCTGATCGCCGGCGGCCCGCAGCTCGGCGATCATCTCGTCCGGCACCGAAACGCCGGGAATGTTCGCGTTGAGAAACTCGGCCATCTTGGCCGAGCGCAGGAGCAGAAGGCCGGCCAGCACCTTCACCTTGAACTTGCGCACCGCGCGCATGAAGCTGTTGAACAGGTGCGGATGGAAGATCGCCTGGGTTTGAAAAAACTGGGCTCCGGCGTTCACCTTGGTCTCGAACTTCACCAACATCGGGCCGACCGGATCGGCCTCGGGGGTCACGGCGGCGCCGATCACAAAGTCAGTCGAGCCGTCCAGCTTATTGCCGGCCAGATCCCTCCCGTTGTTCAGCCCCTGGACCATCTGCATGATCTGGACTGAATCCAAATCATACACCGGCTTGGCATCCTTGTGATCCCCCACGGTCGGATAGTCGCCGGTGAGACAGAGAATGTTCCGGATGCCCAGCAGGTGCGCTCCCAGCAGGTCCGACTGGATGCCCAACCGGTTCCGGTCCCGGCAGGTGATCTGCATGACCGGGTCGTGGCCCATCTCATAGAGCAGCCGGCAGACCGAGAGCGACCCGGCCCGCATCACCGCCGCGGTGTTGTCGGTGACGTTGACGGCGTGGACGCGCCCCAGCAGACTTCTGGCGCTGGCCAGGAGCTTGTCCACG
>JBOHOM010000189.1:0-3087 GCA_050731075.1 Nitrospiraceae bacterium | reverse complement strand
GCTATTCGCTACTCGCTATTCGCTGCTTGCGAGTGAAGTGTATGCCGAGGGTGACCTTTCTTCATCCGGAGGGAAAGAGCGGAGACGTGCCGGCCAACCTCACGCTGCTCGAAGCCGCGCAGGAACTGGGATTTCCGCTGGACCACGAGTGCGGAGGGAATGCCTCGTGTACCACCTGCCGGGTAGAGGTGCAGCTCGGTGGTGAGAACCTCTCGGAGATCGATTTCGATGAGCAAGACCTGCTGGACCGCGAGGCGCTCACCGAGCCGTGGCATCGGCTAAGCTGTCAGGCGCGGGTCATGGGCGACGTGGTGGTGCATGTGCCGCTGCAGAAATGGGATGCCCGTGTGCCTCGTGACCAGCGGGGAGCCGAAGCAGACGGGGTCAAGCCGTGCGGGCTGCCGTAAGCTTCAGGAGAAGACGGCAACCGATGGGCGGAATGGTCCCGCCCTGTTCTTTACCGGCTGAGCACGGCGGGGGAAGCGGGGGATAGAGGTGCCGCTCATGGAGAAGGCCAGCGTGACGCGTCGCTACCAGTTTGCGGCGTCGCATCGCTTGCACTCGCCCCTTCTGTCCGAGGAGGAGAACTGGAGAGTGTTCGGGAAGTGTAACAACCCGAATGGCCACGGACACAACTATGTGCTGCTGGTCACGGTAGCGGGAACGATCGATCCGCAGACCGGCCGGGTGACCGATGTCGAGACGCTGGATCGGATCGTGACCGAGGCCGTGGTGGATCGTTTCGATCACCGGGACCTGAACCATGATCCTGAGTTCGCTTCCCGGGTGACGACGGGAGAGAATCTGGTCAGGATGATCTGGGACCTGCTGGTCAAACGGATCCCCGCCGGCCAGCTCGAAACGGTCGGGCTCGTAGAAACCCGGGACAACTATTTCGAGTACTCCGGCGGCTCAGTCTAGGATGCGCGCGAAGAAGCTGGTGAACCAGAAGCGACAGGGAGCGCCCGTTGCATTCCGGGAGCGACAGGTCTCGGGGGACGGGCAGCCCTCCGAGCTGCAGGACGTCGTCAAGCGGATGCTCGTCATCCTCGGGGAGGATCCGGAGCGCGATGGCCTCCTGAGAACCCCGGAGCGGATCGAGAAGATGCTCCGGTTCATGACGCAGGGATACAAGCAGGACGTCGATCGGCTGATGAACGGGGCGCTCTTCGAGATCGACTATGACGAGATGGTGATCGTCAAGGACATCGACTTTTTTTCTTTATGTGAACATCACCTTCTCCCATTTTATGGGAAGTGTCACGTCGGATATCTGCCGAACAAGCGCGTCGTGGGCCTCAGCAAGATCCCACGCGTGGTGGACGCCTTCAGCCGGCGATTGCAAGTCCAGGAACGTCTGACTGTCCAAATCGCGGAAACGCTGCAGTCCAAGCTCAAGGCGCACGGGGTCGGCGTGGTCATGGAGGCCCGCCATCTCTGCATGATGATGCGGGGTGTGGAAAAGCAAAACACCCTGGCGGTGACCAGTGAGATGCTGGGCGTGTTCCGGACCCAGCAGCAGACGCGCGACGAGTTTCTCAAGTTGATCCGTCGCAGCGGCGCCGGTGATCCGTTCTGATGGTCTCTCTTCCTCGCGGTCTCGCCTTCCTCTGCTGACCTAGCGTCCCTGCGGCAGTGTCTCCAGGAAAGATCGCACGGCGTCGTTGAACGCCTCCGGTTGCTCGAGATTGGCGAGATGCCCGGCCGCCGGGATGATGTCCAGTCGCGCGCCCGGGATGGCCTCAGCCATGAGGCGGGCGTCGGCGGGGGGCGTGGCCAGGTCCGCTTCCCCCACGATCACCAGAGTCGGACAGGCGATCTGCTTCAGAATCGGCACCGAATCCGGACGGTCCGCCATGGCCATCAGATCCCCCGCAATGCCGCTCACCTGATTGCGCGTGATGATCGAACGCACCTGCGCCACGAGATCCGGCCGCCCCTGGAGCGAGGCCGGACTGAGCAGCCGCGGCAGCATCGCCTCGGCCACCGCGCCCGCGCCCTCTCGGTAGGCCACTTGCGCCAGGGCGAACCGGTTCATTTTTCCCTCCTCCGTGTCCGCCTGGGCCCGCGTGTCGGCCAGAACCAGCGCCGCGATCCGCTCCGGGCACTTGCGCTGACAGGCGAAGAGAATGTACCCGCCCATCGACAGCCCGATGAGCACGGCCCTGGTGATCGAGAGTTGATCCAGCAGTCCCTTCACGTCGTCCGCGAACTGGTCCATCGTGTAGTGCCAGAGCGGCGCGTCGGATTCACCGTGCCCTCGCAGGTCCAGTGTCACGACGCGGAAACGCGTCGCCAGCGCCTTCACCTGCGGTTCCCACATCGCGCGGTTCAGCGGGAACGCGTGCAGGAAGACCAGGGGCATGCCGCTGCCCTGATCGGTGTACGCGAGATTGATACCGTTGATCCGGGCGTTCACGGGAGCCCCCCTGCGCAACAGCCGGCCGGACGCCCGTGTCTAGCACCGTGCGACGACCGGCGTCAAGCGTGAAACTGCCCCGCTCGCGGACAGAGCATTTGCGGGCGCGGGCGCTTCGGGCTACAATCCCGGGCACCAAGCCCGGATTATTCATGACGGTTCGTCGCGAAATCGCGCAGTCGCGTCGCGTTGCACCCATTGCAACAGAAGCGCAATGGGTACCCGGCGCTCCGCCGCGGGGCGGGGGCACCCCGCCTGGGGGTTCCCGAAGGGGGTGTGCCCCCTTCGTGGGGATCGTACAAGGGGGCTGGCCCCCTTCGTAGGAGTCCACGAGGCAGGCTTCAGAGCCGAGTGGGCGACGGGAGCGAGGCGTACTTGAAACAGTACGTCGAGGGCCTACGCGACGAGCCCGCCCGCATGCCCGCTGTCCAGAGCGCGGGCAGGCTGGTCGCAGCAGCGAATGGGCGGGTACCCGTTGCTCTGCGCGGATGCAACGGGTGAACAGCAGAAGCGTTCATGAATAATCCGGGCTAAAGACCGATACGCGGGAACGAGAGGTCGCCGCCGGGCATCGTGCATGGCGGTGCGGCCTCGTCTACTTCCAGCGCGGAGGCTCCAAACGCTACCCATGGCTTCTGTGGAGCCCATCAACGTCGTCCTCCTCGGCG
>JBOHOM010000188.1:0-3782 GCA_050731075.1 Nitrospiraceae bacterium | reverse complement strand
CATCACGACCCCCTTTTTGTTCCTTCAATGAGGACGTGCTAAGCTGATCCAGTGCCGTCATAGCTTTCTGCTGTGTATTGGGGACACCGCTGGTACACCCCGCGCGTGAATGAAAGGACGTACGTCGATGAAATTACAACCGTTGCACGATTGGGTCTTGATCCGGACCAGGGAGCCGAGTGAGAAGAGCGCCGGCGGCATTCTCATTCCGGACTCCGCGCAAGAGAAACCGGAGGAAGGAGAGGTCCTCGCCGTGGGGGCGGGTCGCTTTGTCGAGGACAAGGATTCGAAGGAGAAGGTCAAGAAAAAGACATTTGTGAAGACCACCCTCAAGCCGGGCGAGCATATCCTGTACGACAAATACGCCGCCAGAGAAGTGGAGGGCGACGATAAAGAGTTGGTGCTGGTCCGTGAAGAGGATGTCTTGGGCTATCTTCGGTAATTGACATCCGTCACAGAAATCGGATGGCTCTCAAATGGGGGCCAGAACCCACCCCCGGAAATCTTACTCTGACCCCGATTTCTGCATCTACACCTACCGAAAAGCAAACACGTCCATTTGGACGGATTTGACAGGCTTGGCTTCTCCGTGCACCATGCGGCGGACTTTCTCGGTCGTCTCACGGCTAAAGACTGGTTCGCCACAATTCGTGCACACTGTCGCTGGAACGTTCTCGACTCGAACGGATTTCCCATCGATGTCGAAGACTTCACTGACAGGCTTCTCGCGCCCTTCAGTCTTTCCGCAAACGTGACACCGGAACATGGCTACCTCCGTCGGGTGTAATCATACCACGTTGGTCGCATCTCAATTCTCCGCAGGAGGCGCGGGGGTGGAGGGACGCGGCACTACTGTGTGTGACTAACTTGGAAGTTCCTAGAAAAGTAGCCTGGCACCTTTTACCTTCGGCTAGACTGCGAACATCTCGGCGAGCACGATCAGGACTCGATCGGCCGTGGGCTGATCAATGGTCCCGAGCCGCTTCACTAATCGAGTCCGATCAACGGTACGGACCTGGTCCAGCACGACCTGACCGGTCTTTCGTCTGAACTTCAGAGGCACGCGGGTCGGGTAGGGTCGGCCCTTGGTGGTCATCGGCGCCACGATGACGGTGCCGATGTGATGATTCATCTCATTAGGGGAGATGATCAAGCAGGGTCGAGTCTTACGGATTTCGCGGCCTTCCGTCGGATCGAGGCGGACGAGGTAGACCTCGAAGCGGGAGGCTACCAGCGCCATTCGGTCCGATCCCATTTCGTCGACGGCTGCGAGTCCCGCTCCAGAAGGACGTCATCACCGTGGTTCCGCATCCGGCCAAACGCCTCGTCCCATCCAGCGCGAGGCCTGGTCGCCGAGCGGACGACGAGCTGCCCCTCGCGAACCTCGAGCTCAACGGCCCCTTGGAGACCACACTGCTCTAGGAGCGTCTTGGGAATCCTGACGCCTTGAGAATTGCCAATGCGAACGACCTTCGCCTTCATAGCCAGCCTCCGGCAAGCGTGTGTACAAAGTAATTACGCCAGCCGAGCCCCAAAGTCAAGGGTGTCACGAGACGGCTAGCTCTTTGGGCAGAATCTCGCCTCGCCTGGTTCCTCTCTATTGCAGTTGCCAGGCCTGGGAGCCCCGGGAACAGAACGAGGGGTCGTGCGTCTTCTCGGAGTCCTGCGGCCTTGCCGGTCCCTCCAGCTTGAGCCGCACGGTCAGGGTGGTTTGAATGCACAGCTTGGTCACCTCGCCCGCAGGCGCGGTCTCCACGTTATGCCAATGCCCGGCGGTCACGGCGAACGCCAGCCCGGTGGACACGTTCGTCCACCCGAGCGTCGCGGGAGGATCCTGTCTGGGCGGATTGGCCCGGCGCACGGCGTCCAGGAAGGCCAACAGGCGCGCGCGGTCCGCGTCGTCCATGAGCCGATCGACCACCCCCTGACGTGTGGGAGCGTGCGCCCGGAGCCGGCGGAGCGAGCCCCGCTGCGCCACGGTCAGCGACAGGACCGCCTCGATCTCGCGCAAGTCCGTATCCAGCAGGCGAAGGGTCCGCTCTTCTTCGCGCTGCATGACGGCCGCGTAGTCTGGAGATTGGCGGAGGCGGGCATCCGTCGAAGCATCGTAGGTGGTCCCGGCGGAGGTCCGTTTCGTATACGCGACCAGGTCCTTGAACAGGGCCAGATACGTCTCAAGAGGCTCCCGGGCGCGCGTCTCGTCCACGACCAGCAAGTACCATTGGAGAAACACTTGCAGCTGGGTCTGCACATCCATGACGCGAACGGCTTCGTCCGGCATGCCGACCTTTTGAATGGGAATCCCCGACGCCATGATGTCCCGCCAGGATCCGGGGGTGAACCGCGGCAGCGTGACCGACTTGAATAGGAACGGCATCTCCTTCGAGCGGGAGGATTCGGACCGATACTCGGGGTGGTAGACCACGACGCTGACGGCCTCGAACACCAGCGGGTTCGTGAAGGACAGGGGGATCGTCTGCGGCGCGCCGGAGGCAATCAGCCGCGTATCCACGATGGACGAACGGCCCAAATGAAAGTCAGATCGGCTGATACTGGTCAGCGCCAGAAACGCCCGTGGGGGCGCGGCCCCGGTGTCAATGAACACCTCGACGCCGGCCTGCCCGATGGAACTGGACAGGACCACTCCGGCTACGACGAGCAGGGCGAGCATCGCGCGCATGGATGCCTCCACCGTACCCCTGCTCCGGGCTGCGGTCAATCAATCCTTGTTTGGCGGGACCGCTTCCAAGCAGCGATTCTCTGTTCGCAATTGGCAAAGTCAAGACGTGGGCAGGGCCTTCAGACCGCTGTATCAATTCAAGACTTGATCCTGGATCATTGGCACCAGAAACATCAGAGGTCCGCGTCGGTTGGGTACACAACCCAATGGCCCAATCGGCGAAAATCAAGATCGAAGGCAAAGGCAGCAGGGATTTGATGACGCTGCATCAAGGTAAAGCTGGTGCAATCCACGAAGCTGAACCGCTTATCGTGGTATCGCTGGAACAGATCCCAGGCCTGTTGCTCCTCGGAGGGTATCACACGAAGCAGAGGGGTGAGGGCTTCGTCGAAGAGACGGCGCCCGAACTGTACCGCCGCCGAATGCCCAAGACGCATCCGAACAAGGGTAATCGTCTCGTGGACCACAAGGTTGCTTGTGATCAGAACGCTGGTGTTGGTCTCAAGAAATCTTTTGGCTGAGGAGTGGAACCGGTCACTTCGGTCAGCCAGCGCGTAAAAGGCTGAGGTGTCGACGAAAATGGACGCTTGAAGCAGGCGGGAGGCGGGTCTCAAGGTTTCTCGTATAGGTACGTGTCGTGCTCCTGGCTTGTGTCGGAGAACCCGCTCGCACCGATGCCAGCCAGGGCGAGGAACACTCGTCTCTGCCTGGCGACCCACTGAGACAAGCGGGTAGATCGTCGGCTCTCGCCCTCCCGACGGCTGGTTTTCCGAATGCCTTTCCGTTTGGGAAGTGTCATACGGCTTTCTTCAGTCCCTGCTAGGCATTGACTGTGCCACTAAACGTGCACCAAGTCAACAAGCCCGCAGCGTCCGGCGCAGGAAGGGAGGAAGTCTGTTCAGGCCATAAGCCATATGCTATACGCCATACGCTATCAGCTCTTTCTTACAAGCTATCAGCCATAAGCTCTTGCTGGGTGCGGTTCGCTGTTCGCAATCGGCACCTGCCCGGCGCGATCACGTACTGCCGATCATCGCGATCGCCCACACGATGAACGTGATGGCCATGGCCGCCGCCGCGATCAGGAGCATGACCGTGAGGG
>JBOHOM010000187.1:0-4599 GCA_050731075.1 Nitrospiraceae bacterium | reverse complement strand
GGCTCTTGACCCGAGGGCCGCGCCCCCTTCCCGAGGGGCGGCCGCTACTCTTCTGACCAACAGCAGCGTGGCCTGACTGCCCTTTACTGCGCGCGTCGTCACCCGTTGCAATCTAAAAAGCAACGGGTACCCGGCACTCCATCCGCCTCGGCTCGGAACTAATAAATCCTGAGTGCGCGGTGCGCGAGCACAACGGGCAGCCCTGCCGCCCCGCCCCTCTTTCTTGTGTGCGCGACGCGCGAGCACGAAGGGCGGTCTGGCGCGCCCTGCCCGCCTCCTTTTTCAGCATCCAGCACAAAAAAAAACGCCCTCCGTCCCTGGGGGGGACCGAGGACGTCATCGTCCTTCCATCTGGCGCTCGCTGCCACGCTGAGGGGAAACGCCGTTGTCTCCCGACAGCAATCGTGCAGCGCTTATAGCACCCGGCCAATCACCCTGTCAAGATTTTTTTTGCTCTGCCCGCTTGTCGATTCCGGAAGCCAGGATCACCGCGTCGGCGACCTCCCGCATGGACTTGCGTGTGTCCATGCTCTGGCGCTGAATCAGACGCAAGGCTTGCTCTTCCGTGATGCCTTTCGCCTGCATCAGAAGCCCCTTGGCTCGTTCCACCAGCTTTCTGACCTCGAGCGCTTCCTGCATCTCGAATGATTTCTCGACCAGTTTCGTATTTTCGATCGCGACGGCCGCCTGGTTGGCGATGGCTTGCAGGACCTTGATTTCCTCCGTCGAAAACACGTGAGGGATGGAGGTGTAGCTATTGATCACCCCGATCGCCCGGTCTCGGATCAGCATCGGGACCGAGAGAAGAGAGCAGAGCCCCTCCTTGCGGGCGATCTCCGGATACATGTAGTCCCGCTCGCGGTTGACGTCCAGCACGGTGACCGGCCGACGTTCCTGCACCGCCCGGCCGCTGATGCTCTGTCCCACCTTCAGATTGGGCTTCCGGCGATAGAGCTCGCTCAGGCTTTGCGTAGCCACGATACGCAGCTCGCCGCTGGGTGGATCGAGCAACATCAGCGAGCAGATCTTCGAATTCATCATCTGGGCGGTCATCGTCACGATGAGTTGCAAGACATCCTCGATCAGACGGTTGGAGGCGACGGTTTCCGAGACCTGGGATAAGGTGTCGACCTGCAGCGCCTTGCGCCTCATCTCGGCGTACAACCGGGCGTTCTCGATCGCCCCGCCCACTTGGGTCGCGATCGTCGAGAGGAGCGCCAGTTCATCCGAGCGGTACTGCCGTGGCCGTTTATGCTGCACGTTGATGACTCCCACCACTTCCTTCTTCGCCAGGATCGGGACCGACACGAACGCCTGATAACGATCCTCCGGCAGGTTGTGGAAAAACTTAAATCGGGGGTCGTCGCTGGCGTTGCTGGGAATCACCACTCGGGTCCGCTCTCGCGCAACCCATCCGGTAATGCCTTCGCCAAGACCGATCGTGATCCGGCCGATCAGCTTGGGATGCGGGTTCTTCGAGGCCCGGAGAATCAGCTCTTCGCGGCTTTCCGACAGCAGGTACAGCAAGCAGGCGTCCGCCTTGGTGACCTCGACCACCACTTCGACGATGTGCCTGAGGACCGCTTCCAAGTCCAGCGTGCTGCTGATGGACTCGCTGATCCGGTGCAACACATCCGCTTCGCGAGTTTTTTCGCGGAGGGCCTGCTCCAGCTGTCGAATCGAACGAGGACGCGTGGACCGCATCGTCTTGGGTCGCTCCCCTTCCCGCCCGGCTCCCTGTTCTCGTCGGTCAGGCCTCGTGTCCCGGTGCGGCGTGACGCGGGGAGGGTCTCCGGCCCTGTTTGCCCCCCCGGCTCGCAAACCAACGCCTGAACAGGCCTCGCTCAAGCGGCCGGATCACGACTCGTCCGACCCGCTCAGGCAGGACACAGTGGAGGCGGCCTTCCGCCACTTTCTTGTCATGCTGCATCGCGCCCCACAGCTCGGAGAATCCCACCCGCGGCAGCGCGTCGGGTAAGCCCGCCTCCCGGACCAGCGCATGCTGGCGAGCGGGGACTTCGTCCGGACAGAGACCCATGTATCGCGCGAGATCAGCTTCTTGGACCATGCCGATCGCCACCGCCTCACCGTGCAACAGCGTCCGATACTTCCCCAAGGATTCGAGCGCGTGGCCCACGGTATGACCATAATTCAGGATCCGGCGCTGATCCGATTCCCGTTCATCATCCTTCACGACGGCGGCTTTGATCTGGCACGACCGAGTCACGACGTGCGTGACCGGACCGTCTTCCCTGCTCCGCAGGGCGGCCATGTGGCGCTCGAGATACGCAAAGAACTCCTCATCCGCGATCATGCCGTATTTGATCACCTCGGCCATGCCGGCGGTCCATTCGGCCGTCGGGAGGGTGTTCAACGTCTCCGGATCGATGAGCACCAGGCGAGGCTGATGAAACGCGCCGATCAGGTTCTTCCCCAGCGCGTGATTGACACCGGTCTTGCCTCCCACGCTGGAATCCACCTGCGCCACCAGGGTCGTCGGAACTTGCACACAGGGAATCCCCCTGGCGAAGATGGCAGCTGCGAACCCGGTCACGTCCCCGACGACGCCGCCCCCCAAGGCCACCAGCACCGACCCCCGTTCGAACCTCGCGGTCGCCAGTTCATCGAGGATCGCGGTCACCCACCGAAGCGTCTTCGCGCGTTCTCCGTCCGGGATCAGAATGCTCCGGGTCTCATAGCCGGCCTGCCGGAGCGATCGGAGCACCGCAGGCCCGTACAACCGGCGGATCGCCGGATTCGTGACCACCGCCACCTTGCCGGAGAAGCCGAGCCCGCGCAGACACCGGCCGATCTCTCCACGCAAGCCTGACCGAATCAGGATGTCATAACTGCGCTCGGCCAGCGACACCTTGACGCAGTGCTCAACAGGGGCCGTCATCGGACACCAGCATAAGGAGCAACAAGGAACCAGCGAATCGCACAGGCAGCCGCTCGGGAGCCACGGAACGCTGCTGACGACTTACTCGCTCAAGAGGGGGTCAGAGCGGAGGGATAGTATCACAAGTCAGGAAGAACTAAAAGGATTTGACTCAGCCATTTGATCCTCGTACGAACGCACGCTGACACACTGGCTTCGCCTGAAAACCACTGCAAACAGAGAAACATCTACATGCAGGATGCTCAAAAAGGCCATCCAACGAGGCCTCAGGGAGCGAGGATCTTGAGGCGTACTCTTCTCGTACGTTGAGGGGTTCGACGGGTACCCATTGCCTGGCCTCGTGCAATGGGTGAGGAGAACAAAGTGGGGGGCCTTTTTCAGCATGCTGGCTAAAAGGCTTTCACGTACTCCTGGTAGGCGTGATAGTTCCGCTTCATTTCTTCCAAACTGTCGCCCCCGAATTTGTCGATCATGGCGTTGGCGATCTCGAACGCGACCACCGCTTCTCCGACCACTCCTGCCGCCGGAACGGTACAGATATCAGACCGCTCCACGGTCGCGTCGAACGGCTGCTTGGTCTCGATATCCACGCTCTTCTTCGGGCTGTAGAGGGTGGAGATGGGCTTCATGGCCACCCGCAGGACGATCGGCTCGCCGTTGGTGATGCCTCCCTCGAGCCCTCCGGCGTTGTTGGTCTTTCGGATAAATCCCTTGCCGCCCTGCTCGTAATAGATGTCGTCGTGCACCTCGGACCCGAACCGACGCGCCGCGTCGAACCCCATGCCGATTTCGACCCCTTTCATCGCCTGGATGCTCATCACGGCCATCGCCAGCCTGGCGCCCAGCCGCCGGTCCCATTGCGAATAGCTTCCCAGCCCGATCGGCGGGTTCGTGACCACCACCTCGTAGACCCCGCCCAGCGTATCGCCGCGGTGCTTCGCGGTCCTGATCCGCTCGATCATCCGGGCGCCGGCATCCGGGTCCGGGGAACGGACGTCCGATGTTTCCGCCTGGTCGAAGGCGACGAGGGGGTCCTCGCACCGTCGGGCCACCACCCCCCCGATCTCGGTCGTGTAGCTGAGCACGCGCATGCCGAACTGGGCCAGCAAGGCTTTCGCGACTCCCCCCACTGCCACTCGGATCGCCGTTTCCCGCGCGCTGGCCTTTTCCAGGACGTTTCTGATGTCCCGATGCGCGTACTTGATGGCCCCCACCAGGTCCGCGTGCCCCGGTCGGGGGCGTGTCACTACCTTTTCAGCCGGGACGGGGCCCGGCTCGACCGCCATCACCTCTTTCCAGTTCTCCCAATCCTTGTTCGCGATCATCAACCCGATCGGATTGCCCAGCGTCTGGCCTTTTCGAACCCCGCAGACGAACTCGACACGATCCTCCTCCAGGCGCATGCGTCCCCCCCGGCCATACCCCTTCTGACGCCGGGCAAGATCCTGATTCACCATGTCGGGTGTCAGCGGCAGACCGGCGGGCACACCTTCGAGGACGGCGAGGAGAGATTTCCCGTGCGACTCGCCCGCATTCAGATACCGTAGCATGGTTGCAGTCCCACGGTTCAGCTCTTCACGATGGTGGGCGTGAGGAAGATCAACAATTCCTGCCTCGCGATCGTCTCGGATTTGTTCTTGAACAACCAGCCCAGCACAGGAATGCGGGAGAGGTAGGGGATGCCCGACACGGTGTTGATC
>JBOHOM010000186.1:0-6957 GCA_050731075.1 Nitrospiraceae bacterium | reverse complement strand
CGGGCTATCTACGAGTGGGGCGGTCCTGATCGGTATTCCCCTTGGTGTCGGCCTGGCCCGCAACCCACGCTGGCGGTCGCCGGTCCTTGGGTTCGTGAACGTTATCCAGACGATCCCGAGCTTGGCGTTGTTTGCCATCCTTATTCCACTGCCAGTGATCGGCGGCATCGGGGCAAGCACCGCGCTGATCGCGTTGGTCCTGTATTCCCTGCTGCCGGTGGTCAGCAATACCGTGGCCGGTCTGATTGGGATTGACCCAGCAGTAAGGGAAGCAGCGGTGGCGATGGGGATGACTGACCGGCAGCTTCTCTGGAAAGTGGAGCTCCCGCTTGCCCTGGGGGTGATTTTGACCGGCGTGCGTGTCGCCACGGTGATCGGGGTCGGGCTGGCCACCATCGCGGCCGCGATCGGGGCTGGAGGCTTGGGGATGTTCATCTTCCGCGGGTTGGCGATGCTGGACTCCCGCTTGATCCTGGCCGGCGCGATTCCCGCAGCCGCCATGGCGCTGGCGGCGGATCTGATCCTGGGCCGCATTGAGCGGCACTTCGGCGCCCGGCGGACCGCATGATGCGGCGACTGGTCTGGTGTGTCGGCTGGGCTGCCTTAGGAATGGCCGGGGCGGCGCTCGGGATGACGCAGGTGGCTGGCTGCGGCGGCTCTGAAGCAGACCGTACCATCGTCGTCGGGTCGAAAAACTTTACGGAGCAGGTGATCCTCGGAGAGCTGCTCGCTCAGCAGATCGAGGCACGTACCGATCTGCTGGTGGTACGAAAGCTCAATCTGGGCGGAACCTTCATCTGCCATCAGGCCCTCCTGGCCGGTCAGATCAGCGCCTATGTGGAGTACACCGGCACGGCATTGACCGCTATCTTACAATCGCCGCCGTCCGCCGATTCCGAGACCGTGTTCCGCACCGTGCGGGAGGCCTACCGTACGCGCTTCGGGCTCGAATGGTTGCCTCCGCTCGGGTTCAACAACACCTTCGCGATCATTATCAGAAGGGAGGACGCCAGCCGGTTGGGGGTGAAGACGATCTCGCAACTGACGGCGCATGCCCCACGGTGGCGAGCCGCGTTCGGGTATGAGTTCTTGGAGCGGGCGGACGGGTTCCCGGGTCTTGCTCGCACCTATGGCTTGCGCTTTGCCAAAGCGCCCCGCGTGATGGATCTTGCCTTGACGTATCAGGCGTTGGCGGACCGGAAGGTCGATGTCATTGCGGGAGACTCCACGAACGGACTGATTACCAGTCTTGGGCTGTCCGTGCTAACGGATGACAAGCGGTATTTCCCTTCCTACCAAGCAGCGCCGGTGATGTCCGGCGCGGTGCTGGCTCGCTTTCCGGAACTCCGTGCGGCGGTGTCCCCCCTCGCTGGGGCCATCACCGATGAAGAGATGCGACGGCTGAACTACCAAGTGGATGGGAAGCGACGCGACGTGGCGGCCGTAGTCCGGGAGTTCCGACACACCAGGGGACTCTGAGAAACCTGCGTGTTCTCTGCTATGCTAAAACTTTCTGTCAGGAGGGGAATGCCGATGTTCTGGATGAGTGCGACAGTCGTGTTCGTGGTCGCCGTGGCAGGGTTTTCCCAACCCGGTCTGGCTCAGCAGAAGCCGTCGGTCGACCCTGCAGTCTTACCCTATGCGCCGGTCAATGAACTGGCGGGGCGCCTCACGATCGCCGGCTCAGAAACCATGCAGCCGCTGCTGATCCGGATGGCAGCGGAATTCCGGCGCCGATATCCTGAGGTGAAGATGGCGGTCGAGGGGGGAGGGTCGGCCGCAGCCATTGTGGATTTTCTAGAAAGATCCGCCATGACGCGCCGAGGAGACGGCAATGTGCTCGGGCACGAGGGGGGCAATCAGGTGCTCATCATGGCTTCTTCCCGGGAGCTTTCTTCGGAAGAGGTCCGGCGCTTTTTCAGCCGTTATGGGTATCCCCCAACTGGGATCCCGATCGCGGTGGATGCGGTCGCCGTCTACGTGCACCGGGATAACCCGGTCGAAGGACTCACGCTCGATCAAGTGGACGCACTCTTCTCGAAGACTCGCAAACGAGGCTTCTCCAATCGGATCGATCGGTGGGGGCAATTGGGATTGAGGGGCGAGTGGGGGCAGGCCGAGATCCGCTTGTACGGGCGGGATCGGAATTCCGGCACCCGGGCTTTTTTTCTGGAGCATGTGTTGCAGCAGAGCGAGTTTACGCCATCCGTAATGGAAGAACCGGGCCAGGCCTCCCTGATGCTGGCCGTTAGCCGGGACCGGTTCGGGATCGGGTATGGCGGGATCGGGTATCTGGCCTCCACCGTTCGCACAGTTCCCTTGGCCGAACGCGAGGGGATGGCGTATGTGGCCCCCAGCATCGCGACGGCCGCCGACGGCACCTATCCGCTCCGCCGGCTTCTCTACCTGTACATCAACAAGTCCCCAGGTGGACTGCTTCAGCGGGCCGTACAGGAGTTTCTCACATTCGCCAACAGCCGTGAGGGTCAGGAGGTTGTGATCAAGAGCGGCTTTTATCCGTTAGGGGCCACGCAGGTGGAGCGAAACCTGGCCGTGGTGACCGCAGTCAAATCACCGTGAGAGCCGGAAGAATTTACAAGCCTGTAACCTGGCCGTCATAACGGCGCAATCTCCTGGCTGTAGGGTGCCATGTCATCACATCCTACATCGGGAGGAGGAAGGATGACACAATCCACGAATCAGACCGTTGACAGGTCGGGGAGAGGGCGCATGATCGGTGTCCTCATCGTAGGTGCCCTGCTTGGAGCAACGGGGGTGACCAGCGCCGAGCACGTGGGAATCAATCATGCCAAGCCTCAGGTTGATTCGGAGGTGGCCTCCTACGTGCGGGAAAGCGTTGTGTCCGGCCACCTGACCATCGCGGGCTCAGACACCATGCGGCCGTTTCTCGTAAAGCTGGCCATGGAGTTCCGCCGGCTGCATCCAGATATGAAAATTGCGGTCCAGGGATCGCGCAACCACGGGGAAAGCACGGTCCTGCCCCTCATTGAACCGTTGCTCGACCGCTTCGCGAATTCCCGTCGTGGAGACGGGAAGACGTCCGGACACTCCGGATCCAACGACGTTCAACTGCTTGCGTCCTCGCGCCAACTGACCGATCAGGAGGTTGGAGCATTTGTTGCCCGATTCGGCTATCCGCCCACCGCCATTCCGATTGCGCAGGACGCGGTGGCTATCTACGTGCACCGGTCGAACCCGATTCCGGGGCTCACGCTCCAGCAGGCGGATGCGATCTTTTCGAAGACCCGTAAGCGTGGTATGGCCGAGCCGATCACGACCTGGGGGCAACTGGGCCTGCCGGGCGAGTGGGCGACGGCGCCGGTTCATCCCTTCGGCCGCGACTTGCGGTCAAGGGGAACCCTCCCGTTTTTCAAGCAGATCGTGCTCCTGGACGGGGAGTTCAAGCCCGACGTGAGCATGCAGCCTGGCTCTGCGTCAGTTGTCCTGTCGGTCAGCAACGATTCCTTCGGCATCGGGTACAGCGGCATCGGGTTCCAGAGCTCTCAGGTCCGGGTTGTGCCGCTAGCAGAGGACCCTGGACACCCGTACATCATGCCGACTCGTGAGTCAGTGAGGAGCCGGGCGTACCCCTTGAGTCGCCCGCTCTACCTGTACGTCAATAGATCTCCGAAGAAGCCGCTTGATCCCACGATCCTCGAGTTCTTAAAGTTTGCCAACAGCCGAGAGGGACAGCAGACGATTGCGTCGGCGGGGGTCTACCCGGTCGCGGCCGCTCAGGTGGCAAAAAATCTGGAACTGCTTGGGCAACCCATCCACGCTGCTTCCGTCGCTCTTGACCGGACCAGCTCCACGAACTAAGCTGATGAGTGCACCGTGAGCGCTGCCGGCTCGCGGCGCGTTCTTTTTCCAACCCGTGCGCCGATTCTAATGTGAGGAGCCTCTCGCTGCCAGCAGGGCTGATCGGGCTGGTGCTCGTGCCTGCCATCGCGGCCTGCGCGATGGGCCCCGCGCCGGTCGTGATCCATGACAGCCCCCGGGCTGCCGTGCGGGTGCAGTTCGATCCCGAAGCGGGACACGGCCACGGTCATCCAGCCTTGATCACGCCCGAGCAGATGGCCACGATCCTGCGCGGGGTCTGGGTGACGAAGCGGGATGTCCTCGGGTTGGGCGCGCTGTTGCAAGACCCGGAGGCCAAGCCGGCCTTTTCAGCCGCCGAGATCGTCACTCTCGCTCCGCATTTGTCCGAGGCGCTCAGGAAAGCGTCGCCCAAGGACCTGGCCACCTTTTATCTGGCCCTTGGGGATCCGAGTCTCGGGAAGCTGGTGACCTCAGGGGGACTGTTTGTCCGTCAGGGCCAGTTGTATTTGATCCTGGCGAATTGGCGGACTCCCCTGAGCGCGGGCCCGTTTGAGGGGATGGCGTATGAACTGGACAGCCGGAATGACCCGCTCTTTTCCATTGCGCGATATAGATTCGCAGTGGGGTTCACCCCGAGGGAAGCCTGGATCCTGCACAGTCAGTCGAAAGATTCAAAGGTCTACGATCGGTATGTTGATCCTGCCAAGCTGCTGGTGATCGATCTCTCGCGCCTCTTGGCTTCGGACTTGCCCCACTGACATCAGTTCCAGAACCATACGACCTGCAGCCTAATCAGGTTCCCATAGGTGGAGAACTGTGGCGCGGGAGCTGCCGCCGTTGCTGGAGCGTTCATGGTGAAGACATTCAGCCTTTCCGTGAACGTATAGGCCGCCGTCACTTCCCACTGCGGGTCGGGCATCCAAGCGATTCCTAGTTCGACCTCATTCATCCGGTCGTCCGGCGCGCCGGCCTGGAATTTGAGACCCCCGTAGTACGCTTGCCACCGCGCGTAGAAGTTGGCCAGGCCCAGATCTGAATATTTCCACTGGTAATGCCCCTGCACGTAGCCCCCGTAGAGAGAGCTCTCGCGGATAGTTCCGTCGGCTCCTCGTTTAGGTCCCCGCCCCGTCACATATTCGGCAATGAATCCCCACGGCTGCGGGGGGTAATGAATAAAGACATTGAGGCGTTCATCGAGATAATCCCCGGACGCGTGCCCACCATCGAAACGAGAGAACAACGTGGTGGTGGTCGTTCCCGCGGCCGGAGCCGTCCCCCGGTTCACGCGGAACTGCCCGCTCATGGCGTTCATGCCGATCTCGAACAGGCGTCCGCCCGGCAGCTCGAAGGGATAAGCCAGCCGGATGCCCACATGCTTGTTGTCATTGGCTTCGGCCGCATTGAGTCCTTGCCCGTTATAGACTGTCAGATTGACCATGCCCCAGTCGCCCGCCCCGTACATGTAATCGATCATGTGCTTCCAGCGATGCTGCGCGAATTTCGGGGTCCATTGAAATGATATACCCATATCGCGCTCGCTTTGCGCGCAGGAGTTCGTCGCATCGGCCCGGTCGATGGCCATGCGTTGGCGGCTGGCCTGCCAGTTGTCCCAAGAGCAGGGGACACGCTGCAGGCCCACACGAAACCGGTACTCCTTGTTATTATCGAAGTAGTACTCGCCCCAGGCATCTCGCATGGAGAGAACATGGGTGTTGCCGCTGACGTTACTGGCAAGATCAGGCTGGAAAAAGACGCCCACTCGATCGGAGACTTGGCCAGTCACCACCCAACGGATTCGGCGGAAGAAGAAGCCAGGCTGTGCGCCGGCGGCTTCATCGCCGACGGAAGCGTCATGGTAGGTGCGCAGATTCCCGTTCGGTTGGCCGAGGCGGTTGTACCGGAACATGCCGTAACCGTAATGCCGAAGACGCTCATACCACCGAGGGCTGGCCGTGAATTCCGCCACGATCGCACTCTCGGCTAACCTTCGTTCCTGCTCGGCCTTGAGCCGAATCCAGTCGTCCATCGTAATGAGTCCCTTTTCCAGCAGGAGGTCCTCCAGCGTGGTGCCGTCGGCCATCCGCTCGACCGCGCTTGGCTGTGCTGATGGGCTGCTCTCACGAAACGGGCCCGGGGGCTTTGGATTGGCTGGACCGGGGAGTGATGGCTGCTCTGCATGAGAAAGCGAAGCAACAAGGATCACCAGGAGAGAGTAGCAGAGAACGAGTTTTGTGCGCATCATGACCTTCATCGCTCCTTTCGCTCAGGGTTTTGCTGATGCCCTTGTATCCGCACTCTGTGACCGGCCGATGACCGGCTTGTTACAGGCTTGTTAATAATTGCTTCAGGAAGGAAGGGCGTTAGGGGCGAGATTTAACAGGCTTGTAACTGACGATTGACAGGCCGGAAATGCTGAAGCGTTAGCATGGGTCGATATGGCGATGGAAATCATCCAGATCATCGAAGACGACCCGGCTCATGCGAGCCTGCTCGATCACGTACTCCGTCAGGCCCGCTACCGGACCAATGTCGCACACGACGGTCAGATCGGGCTGAGCGATGTCAAGCGTCTCAACCCGGCTCTTGTCCTGCTCGATGTGATGCTTCCCGGAATGGACGGACATGAAGTATGCCGGCAAGTGCGCGCGGATCCCCACACGCAGAACATCCCGATCGTGATGATCACGGCCTTGGCGTCAGAAGACCACCGCGTGGCTGGGCTGGAGCTGGGAGCCGATGATTACATTACGAAACCGTTTAGCCCCCGCGAAGTGGTCTCGCGGGTCAGGGCAGTACTCAGGCGGGGTCGGCTGCCGGCCAATTCCAAGGAGGTCTACCTCGATGGCGAGCTGACGCTGGAAGGAAGCTGTTTCATCGTGTCGGTCCGGGGGAAGCGAGTCCAGTTGTCCGGTCCGGAATGGTGGCTACTAAGGCGTCTGGCCGAGCAAGCAGGAAAGGTGGTGACGCGAGAGGAATTGATCCTCCTTCTGTGGGGAGAAGACGAGCTGATTCACCAGCACGAGCTGGATCGGTCAGTTCAGACGCTGAAGCGGAAACTTGAAGAAGGGGCGGGCCTGGGGGGCACGATCGTCACAGTCCCCGGCATCGGCTATCTGC
>JBOHOM010000185.1:0-8934 GCA_050731075.1 Nitrospiraceae bacterium | reverse complement strand
GGCCGCCAGTCCGAGCGCTGCGGTGTTCGTGGGGGTCATGGACCGGATCAACCCTGAAGATGAGGGCTCAGCACGGGATCGAGGTGCCATCGGGGCAAACCTTGAACAGCCGGGCGAGCGGGCCGGTCCCGACCGGCCATACCTGGATCGCGTCGTGACACTCATTCTCCAGGGCCAAATATCCAAACAGGAAGCCTACTTGCACTTTCTGGCCACGGCCGGGAACATTACACCCTTTATCGGTCTGTTCGGGACGGTCATTGGCATCATTAATGCATTTCAAGAGATAGGCAAACAGGGAACCGCCAACATTGCAGCAGTGGCGCCCGGCGTCGCGGAAGCCCTCGTCGCCACTGCGGCCGGGCTGTTCGCGGCGATTCCGGCGGTGATTGCCTATAACTATTACTTAACCCGGATTCGGCGGACAGCCTTCCGGGTGGAATCGTTCAGCCTCGAGTTTCTGAACTCACTCGACTCCTGGGTCAAACAGGTGGGTGTGCGCGCGTGATCTTCGAAAGCCGCCGTCGCCGGTTTCTGGCCGAGATCAATGTGATCCCGTTGGTGGACGTGGTGCTGGTGTTGCTGGTGATCTTCATGGTGACGGCGCCGATGCTGTACCGTGGAATGGACATCAAGCTTCCCACCTCTACGAGTAACACCATCACACCGGAAGAGCGTATCGTCCTGACGATCGAGCGAGACCAGAAGCTGTACCTGGATAAAGACCCGGTGAGTACGGGGCAGATGGAGTTCAAACTCAGGTCCGCGAAACAACGGAACGCCGATGTCGCAGTCTACCTCCGTGCTGACCGGGAAGTCCCGTACGGGACTGTGGTACAGGTCATGGACGGGGTCAAGCGGTCGGGGATCGAAAAGCTGGGCATGGTGACGGATCCGGAAGGGCCGGAGCGTGTGACGGAAGACCTCATCAAGATCCAAGCGCCGGGAGCCCGCTGAACAGGCGCGTGGTCGCCTCCGTGAAGGATGGGGGGATGGTGGGACCGTGACGTTGGCTGACTCGTATCGCAGTCTCGAAGCCCTGTTGGAAGACCAGCCCGCGCTGGCCGGAAAGATGCTCGCCGTTTCACTGGCGATGCATCTGTGCCTCCTGGCGCTGGTCACGGGCTTGCGCTTGTCGCCGGCGGGTGAGCGGCCGCTGACTTCGTACCAGGTCTCCCTGGTCTCCATGCCACGACCGGTTCGGTCCGCGCCGCCGCCAGCCGTGCGTTCAGCGGAGCCGGACCGGCCCCGGGAACCAGCCGAGCCTCCTCCCTTGCGCGCAACCGAGCCCGCCGCGACGCCTCCGGTGAGGCCGAGCGCGTCAAAGGTTGCTCCCGACATCGCCGTGTTGCCTCCCCGCAAAGGGATGGACATCAAGCCCCGGCCGAAGACCCAGATGCAGGATGTGCTGCGCACGATCGAGCTGCCACCCGAGGCACCCAAGCTGGGCAAACTCAGCCCGGTGTCGCCGCTTGACCGGGTCGAGGCGACCAAACGAGACATTGCAAAGCTCTTAGACCCGTTGAGCGTGCCGGAGATGCAGGCGCTGCCGCCGACTCCGATCGAGTTATCCGTCGCGGCAAAAGAGGCCCCGTCACAGGCGCCTTCCCGCCCCGCCTCGCGGCAGCCGACGGAGCAAGCCACGACGGCGCCGATCGTGCAGCCCACGACCGCGATCCAGGTACCGGGGATCGTTCCGGCGTTGAACCGTTACCTGGCTCTTGTCCAGAGCAGGATCAGCAGCCAGTGGGTTGCGCCGCAGGTCGACCTCACGGGCCGATCGCTCCAGGTGGTCATCAAGTTCCGGCTGGACCGATCCGGCGTCGTGAGTCACGTGACGATCGAAAAGTCGTCGGGAAACGAGTATTACGACCTGGCGGGCACGCGCGCGGTCCTCTCGGCCAATCCTTTGCCGCCGTTCCCGCAGGACATGTCGGACACGACTGTGGACGCGCATTTCAGTTTCACCGTGGGAGACCAAGCCGGATGAGGCCGATCAGAACCGTTCCCCTCATCGCGTACCTCGTTCTTGGCGCGGGGCTGGTCGGAATCATGGAGTCCGCCGCCACGGACGTGTTCCTGGAGGCCACGCGTCCTGATTTTCAGAAGATCCCGATCGGCGTGCTGGAGTTTCAGGGCGGGATGGCGCCTGACCGCGCGGCGGAACGGGTCGCCGAGGTCCTGAAAGCGGATCTCCGCCGCTCCCAGATCTTCTCGGTCACCGATCTGGTCAAGCTGGGGATCAAGGTGGACGAGAAGCTGGATCTGCTGAACGGCGCCGGGCTGCCGCTGTTGCGGCAGGCTGCTGACAACGGGGTGGCGGTGCTGGTCTGGGGAAAGATGGCGACCCGCGACGCTGACCTCGTGTTCGACGGATACGTCTATGATGGGGGGAGCGCCGAGTTACTCCTCGGAAAACGTTATGTCGGAGGCCCACCTGCCGTGCGGCTGATGGCGCACCGACTGGCAGACGAGTTGGTCGCTCGTTACACCGGGGAACCCGGCATCGCGAGGACGAAGATCGCCTATGTCTCAGATCGAGGGGGTGGTCGGGAATTGTTCGTCATGGACTATGATGGATATGCCCCTCGTCAGGTCACCGCGGATGGGTTTCTCGACCTGACGCCGCAATGGTCTCCGGACCGGCGCTCCCTGGTCTTCACGGCCTATCGCAGCCGCAGAAACCAGACCATCGATGTGATTGAGCTGGCCACCGGCAAACGCCGGACGCTGGTCGCTCTGGCCGGGTTGAACATCACCCCCGCCCTGTCCCCTGACGGCCGCTATCTGGCGTTCGCCACGAGCCAGGACGGCAACTCGGAGATCTACACGCTCGACATGCGGACCAACGCGCTGCAACGGCTGACGTTTCAGGCGGCGGGGGACCTCTCTCCATTCTGGTCGCCCTCGGGCCGAGAACTCGCCTTCACCTCGGACCGAGGAGGCGGCCCTCAGGTCTATATCATGAACGCAGACGGCTCGAACGTGCGTCGCCTGACGTTCGAGGGCGACTACAATGCGGCTCCGGCCTGGTCGCCTCGTGGAGACTGGATTGCGTTCGTCTGCCGGACACAAGAGGCGCGGTTTAAACTCTGCTTGATCACCCCGGACGGACAGAAGCGCCTCCAAATCACCACGGGTCCCGGGATTGACGACTCCCCGTCCTGGTCGCCGGACGGCCGGCATGTCGTCTATAGCTCGATGGTCAATGACCAGAGTCATATCTTCATGATCAACAGGGACGGGACTGAGCAGGAACGCCTGACCTCCGGCGGAATGCGCCACAGCTCCCCGTCCTGGTCTCCGGCGTGATACCCTAAGGGCACGTCGGTGCCCCCGAGAGAGGCAAGTCGGGGGCGCAACCTCAACAAGGAGTAGAACAGATGGACGCACACTCTCGAATGGCGGGTCTGGCGGCAACAGTCGGGTTGCTGCTCGTGATGGCAGCAGGCTGCAGCTCGAAAGCGATTCAGACGGCCTCGGATTCGTCAACCGAACCGGGCGTCGTGAAGGAACCTCGCGTTGCGGAACAAGACCTGCTGGGGAAATCCCCGTCTGCCCCGGGGCAGAAGCGCGGGTCCGAGGAGATACAGGTCGCGAAGGTTCCGCCCTCGGATGCCGGCCGTCGACATGAGGAGGATATCAGGCGGGAGCGGGCGGCCACGGCCATGGCAGGGCTCAAGGACGTCTTCTTCACGTTCGACAGTTGGAACATCTCCGATGAGGGCAAGCAGGCGCTTGAAACGGACGCCCACTGGCTGCAATCCAACCCGGAGAAGGTGGTCACGATCGAGGGACACTGTGATGAGCGGGGAACGCAGGCCTATAACCTCGTGCTGGGCGAGAAGCGGGCCAAGGCCGTGCGGAACTATCTCGTTGACCTTGGCGTCGGCACCGGGCGGCTGACCGTGACCTCATACGGGAAAGAGCGGCCATTCTGCAAGGAGCAGGACGAGACCTGCTACCAACAGAATCGGCGCGGTCATATCAGTCTGCGCGTGCGGTAAGCGGCGGTTCCCCCAACGGGGATGTCCAGGGAGGGTCCGTTGGTTAGGCGGGGCGGAAGGCGGGCGGTTCGGATCGCGGTGACGTGCGCGCTGGGCGGGACGTTCCTCTCCGGCTGCCTCGCGCAACAGGCGGACGTGAAGCAGGTTAACCAGCGGATGAGCGAGACCAGCGCCAAACTCCGCAGCGAGATTACCGAGCTTCGGGAAGCGGATCTGTCCCGGGTCCAGGGCAGATTGGATGAGAACGCGCATCACATCGCCGCGCTGGGAAGCCGCCTGGACGACCTGGAGCATCGGGCGGCAGGCCAGCAACTCATGAAGGAGCAGTTGGATCGTATCGTCGCACGGCTGGATACGATCAGCGCCACGGTCGCGTCGGTGACGAAATCCAGCGAGATGCGCCTGGAGGAACATCAGGTCGCGATCGGGGCGGGGGAGGCGAGGACGGGCAAGCTGGTCCAACAGCTGGAGTCCCAGAACCGCGCCCTGACGGAACAGTTGACTCAACTCAGTCGAGCGCTCTCGGACTTCAAGAACGCATTGACCGGGTTGGGCGAAAAGCTCGTGCAAGAAGGGCAGCGCGTGGATGCGCTGACGGCCAAGGTCGAATCGGATGCCGGTGCCACGACCATCCATCTAAACGAAGTGAACAAGAGCGTGGGGTCGGTCGCCAAGGCGCTCGAGACCGTGGCGGGCAGAGTTATGGCCCGGGCTACGGAGCAGGATCGTCGTCTCGACGACGTGGCCAAATCATTGCAGGCGGTGAACGGACAGGTCAATGCGCTGGCCCAGAAGTTGGCCCAGATCCGCGAATCGCGACCCGGGCCCGCCAAGGGCACGAAACCGGCGGGGAAGGCGGAACAGCAACGGCTTGGTCAGCGACCGGAGCAGCACCCCGCGCCGGCCGCCGGCTCCACAAAATCGGAGACTGACCAGGCCGGCCCATCGCCGAAGGACAGTGTCAGGGCGACCTACCAGCGAACCATGGAGAAATTTCAACAGGGTGAACTGGATACCGCCATGCAGGGCTTCTCAGATTTCCTGGTGCGCTATCCCACGTCAACCCTCGCCCCGAATGCCCAATACTGGATCGGGGAGTGTTACTACGGAAAAAAACAGTTCGAGCAGGCGATCGAGGCGTTCGACCGTGTGAAGCTGGCCTATCCGGCCAGCGAGAAGGTCCCCGCCGCTCTGCTGAAAAAGGGCTTCGCCTATTTGGCTCTCAATGACCAGAGTCGAGCCGTGTCGGCGCTGAAGCAGGTGGTGGATGGCTTTCCCAAGACGCCGGAGGCCGAAAAGGCCTCGGGCAGGTTGTCACAGCTCAACCAAACACGCTAAGCGCGATGGTAAACAAACTCTTCACTGCTCTCGCAACCCTGACGGGGCTGTTCATCCTGGCATGTCTCGAAACCGGCTGCGCCAAGCACGCGGACTTTCTGGAAATGCGGGAAGAACTTCATGCGGTCACCAAGGCTCAGGGTCAGGCCGCCAAACAACAGGAGGCGTTGCAGCGCCGGCTCCAGTCCCTGGAGACCAAGCTGGAAAGTAGCCCGGGAGCAAAACCGGCATCGGCCGCCGAGGGGGGGAAGGAATCCACCGGCGAAGAGCGGCGGCTCGAGGAACTCAAGGCACGGCTGGCGGATCTGGAAAGACGGCTGGCGTATCTCGAAGACACTCAACATGCCGGCCTTTCGAAGCCGGAGAGCACGTCGGGTGACCCCTCGCGTCAATCCAAGCCGGCCAGGCTTCCAGACTCTCCCAGGCCGGGGCTCATGATGCCTGGCACACCGACGATCACGCCGACCTCAGCCTTCAATCTGGCCTACAATGATTACCTGGACGGCCGGTTCGAACTGGCCGTGACCGGGTTTCAGCGGTTTTTGAAGGACTTTCCCACGGCCTCGCTGGTTCCGAGCGCCCATTACTGGCTGGGGGAGTCTTATTACGGCCTGCGAGACTATGTGCATGCGATGCAGTCATTTGAACGGGTCGTGGATGAGTATCCGCGCAGCGATAAGGTCGCTCCGGCATTGTTTAAACTGGGACTGGCCGCTGCCGAAGTCGGTGACACGCAGAGAGCGCGCGGACTCCTGAAGCGAGTGATCGAGGAGTTTTCACACTCCGATGAGGCCAAGCTGGCCAAAAATAAGTTGACTGAAATCCGATGACGCGCGACCCGTCGCTAGCTCGCCGGCCGTGGCGTGAAGACCTGCCCGACGTTTCTCTCCCTCGACCCACCGACTCATCGCCTGTGGAACCGTGGACCCGGCGTCCTGAGACGGGGCATGGCCGGAGGCCTGTGTGATGAGCGTCGCCGCCGGCGTCGGCAAAATCCAGGTCCTGCCGGGAGAGGTGGTCAGCCGGATCGCCGCAGGCGAGGTCGTCGAACGTCCCGCGGCCGTGGTGAAGGAGCTCATCGACAACAGCCTCGACGCCGGGAGTACCCGGATCACCATCGAGGTGACGGACGGTGGGCGCCGGATGATCCGGGTGACCGATGACGGCGAGGGCATGGGGCAGGCCGATGCTTTGCTGGCGTTTCAGCGCCATGCGACGAGCAAGTTGCGGTCCGAGGAAGACCTCTTGGGGATCAGAACCCTGGGCTTCCGTGGCGAGGCCTTGCCGAGCATCGCCTCGGTGTCGAAGGTGCGGATGGTCACCGCTTGCCGGCATGAGCCCGTGGGAACCCGGCTGCTGGTGACCGGCGGCACCATCACCAAAACGGAAGAGGCTGCCGCGGCTCCAGGGACCCAGATCGAGGTCACGGATCTGTTCTTCAACACCCCCGCCCGGAGGAAGTTTCTGAAGGCGGTGACGACCGAGTTTTCTCATCTCTGCCAGACAGTCCAGCAGGCCGCGCTGGCGTGGCCGCGCACGCAGTTTCGGCTCAGGCACAACGGGCAGGATGTGTTGGAATGCCCTCCCGTCTCTTCCCTCCGGGATCGTGTCCTGCAAATCTATGGGGCGCGATTTCTGAAAGACATCATCGCGGTGCGGGAGGAGCGACCGGGGTTTCTGCTGGAAGGCTTCACGGTCAATCCGGTGCGGACACGGGCGGGCCGGAGTCCTCAGGATCTCTTCGTCAACAGCCGGCCGGTCAAGAACACGACCGTGGCGCACGCAGTCTACGACGGGTATGGAGGACATCTCTCGAAAGGACAGCATCCGGTGTTCGTGCTGTTCCTCGCGGTGGACCCGGACCGGGTGGATGTGAATGTACACCCCACGAAACGGGAAGTCCGGTTTGCCGACCAGGACATGATCCACCAGTCGGTTCGTCAGGTGATCCGAGGGGCGTTGCGGGGTCGTGCTGAGGAGTTGGGGATGCCCAGCCCGGCTGACAGCCGGCGCGAATGGCCCGGGCCCGGAAGTACGGCTGCGGGAGAGCAGCCTCATGACTCGATGCGACCGCCCGCACAAGAGACGATGGCTCACGTCCCTGATCGAGGCGACAGGCCGATGGCGATGGCCGTCGGGGAGAACCAGCAGACCTATCTGGTCGGTCCGGGCTGTGAGGTGATTCCGATGGGGCAGATCGGCCGGACGTTCCTGGTTGCCCAGGTGGGATCGGAGCTCCACGTGATCGACCAGCACACTGCGCACGAACGGGTGCTGTACGAACGCTTGTGGCGGGCCTGGCAGGCGCGCGGCGTGCAGTCACAGCCCTTGCTCATTCCGGAGCCGGTTGACCTGCCGCCCCATGGTGCGGCGCTCCTGCAACAGCATCTGGCGGATTTGGCCACGCTGGGTCTGGAATTGGAGTCGTTCGGTTCCAACTCATTCGTGATCCGGGCCGTCCCGGCGCTGCTTGGGCAGTTCGATTACTCTACCCTTGTTCACGATCTCGTCGAGGATCTCGCCCAGTGGAACGCGGCGTCGTCGCTCGAAACACGCGTCCGGCCGGTGTTGGCGTCCCTGGCCTGTCACGGGGCGGTGCGGGCCGGTCGCGCGCTGGAGCCGTCGGAAAGCAAGCGGCTGATCGAAGACTGGGTGGAGGAGAGCCTGCCGATGACCTGCCCGCACGGGCGACGCGTCGCCCTGCGGTTGCCGGCGGAGGAACTGGCGCGGATCTTCGGGAGAGCCTGATCGGACTTAATGTTCAATGTTGAATTTTTAAGTTTCAATTAAAAGGCGGCCGTGACTTCAATTCCCAATTCAAAATTGACAATTGAAAATTGTCTTGATGTGAGGCCGCTGGTCGCCCTCGTCGGTCCGACGGCGGTCGGGAAGAGTCAGGTGGGGATCCTCGTCGCGAAAGCGCTGGGGACCGAGGTGCTCGCGGCTGACTCCCGGCAGGTGTACCGGGGCATGGATATCGGAACGGACAAACCGGGACCTGAGGAGCGGCAAGGCGTCCCGCACCGGCTGATCGATCTGGTGGAGCCGGATCAGCCGTTCAACGTCGGTCTCTACCGCAGGCATGCGCTCGCCGAGATCGAGCGGTTGCACTGCGCAGGACGGATTCCCCTGGTGGTGGGGGGAACGGGACTGTACGTGCGGGCGTTGATCCGGGGACTTTGGGCGGGACCGTCCGCGGACTGGAACTTTCGCGAGAGACTGGTGGGGGAGGCGCGCGAGAAGGACGCGGGCTATTTGCACCACGCACTGGCGCGCGTGGACCCCGAATCGGCCGGCCGGCTGCATCCGCATGATCACGCGAAGATCATCCGCGCGCTGGAGGTGCATCATCTGCTGGGGCGCCCCCTGTCCGACGCGCACCGGCGACACGCGTCTGCTGATGCGTCGTACTCGCCCCTGCTGATCGGTCTGATCAGGGAACGCGAGGCGCTCTACCAGCGGATCGAAGCCCGCGTGGAAGCACAGCTGGCCAAGGGATTGGTCCGGGAAACGCAGCAGCTGCTGGCTACGGGGTATGGACGGCATCTAGGCGCCATGAAAGGGCTGGGCTATCGGCAGATGGCCGGGT